>CAJCIZ010000001.1 GCA_903970525.1 Myxococcales bacterium
TTTTTGGCTTTTATTTCTAAGAGACGAGTTACTTCAGCTTCTCCTGTTTCAATGATATAGACACTATCAACAGTAGCATATTCTTCGACTATTTTATTCCCTTTTGGATAAATTCTTACCTCCATCAACTCTGCTAACTCGACAATTTCTTGGTCAGAAAGAGTAAAAAAACATGGAAGTTGTTTAATTAAATTACACTTTGTGGTGATATCCGTCATTACTATCCTTAAGTATGCTTCCAAAGATATTAACCAAGTATAATGGAAAAAAAGATGATAAAATAGCTTATGTAATATGAGGAATAAGTATGAATAGCTTAAAAGATGTCTTGCAGAAGTTTCAAAATGATTGGACATTTCGCCAAGCATTAAAAAAAGCTAAATCAGAAGAAGAATTAAAAACTATTCTCGCGAATGCAGGGATGACGCTTGATTCAAACGATCTTGCTAAATGCCAAAAAGTGATGCTAGGTGATGATCTCGATACCAAAAAAAATATTTAACTTGTCATTTCAGATACATCACACTTTACCCACTCAGCAAATGATTCGCTAATATTCTTATGCTGTAATTCTTATACAGATCATCCTGATATGGTTGGAAAACTTCATTATCTATGTTAAGTTTGTTACCAAGATAAATGCGGTCGTAAATAAACATAGACAGAGTAACCCAGCAAAATAAAAAGGTTTAATGCCGACATGTTTTATTTTTTCCCATTTCGTTTCAAGACCAATCGCTCCCATTGCCATGGTTAGAAGAAATGTATCCAGTTGATTGATATAGAAAACCACGGCATGATTTTTGATTAAAAAAGAATGAATACCAATCACGAGTAAAAAACCGAATGCAAACCATGGAATAACAAGTTTCATTTTTTTATTATGTTCAGAGACATTGTATTTTTTATTAAGATATGAAAATAGTAATAATACCGGCACAAGCAAAATGACGCGCATCATCTTAACAACCACGGCGATTTGTCCAGTCGTCTCGCTAATGTTTGATCCAGCAACGACGACTTGCGCAACTTCATGAATACTTGCCCCTGAAAAAATACCAAATTGGCTAAAAGAAAATGGCAGCCAGCCAGCGTGTTGTAATAGAGGGTAAATAAACATGGATAAGGTACCAAATATTACGACGGTTGCAATTGCAACCGATGTTTTATGTGCTTGGCTTTTTAAGATATCTTCAAGGGCAAGGACTGCAGCTGCGCCACAAATAGCAGAACCAATGCTAATTAATAATGATAGTTCGGCATCCAGTTTGAGAATTTTTTTTCCAATTAAATATCCTATTGTTAATATGATAGTAACCATGCAGCATGAGATAAGAAATGCACTGCCGCCAACGTTAATTAATTCCTGAAAACTGATGCGAAATCCATATAATATGATGGCTAACCGTAGAATACGTTTTGCAGAAAACTGTATGCCATGTATCCATGCACAGGGAATGTTCCATATATTACCTACTATTATTCCAAGTATGATTGAGATGATAAGCGCACTGATGCCGGCATGTGCTAATAGTGGGATGGATATAATTAATTGACTAAAGAGTGCAAGTACAAAAACAAAGGATAATCCCGAAAAATTATATCGCTGTACTGGCATTATTTACTTCCTAATAGATACATTGATGGAGACAGCATTAACATGCTAGTTCTTTATTCGATAATCAATTGTACTGACTAGCCTGACTTTTTTCTCAATGGAGCCTAGTGCACTTTGGCTATTATTCCAGTCGGCGCTTAGTGTGCTGGTATCACGCCCCATAATTTGAAAAATTCCTTGATTCGCGCGTTGAATACCGTCTAACTTGCTTGATGAGTCACGTGCAAATTGTTTGGCGACGAGATAGGCACTTTTTGTTGCATCAGACATCATTTCAGGGCGAATATCATCTAATTTTGTATAATAGTAACTAGGATTTGGGTTGACTGTACTGACATCAAAGGCAATGGAAACACCTTGTTGTAGTAATTGATCGAGTATCTGTGATGTTTTGCGAATCAATTTTACGTTGTTTGATCGAATACGAAGGCCTGCTGTGACAATATAGCGATTTGCATCCGTTGTTGTTGGTTGATTCTGTAAATATAAATTTGCTAGACGATCTTCAATTTTAAATGATGACCGTTCAATTTCTTCTGTACGAAAACCTTGTTGTGTTAAAAATTTCACGGTGGCGTCATAATCTCGTTGGATGAGTGTTTGTAATTTTGGTAGATCATTGCCGATTTCGCGATAATTAATCTCCCAGACACCGAGATCTGAGACGATATCACGTTCTGCGATACCTTTCACTGTGACAGTGGGTGTCATGTTTTTTAAGAAAGTGAGACCTTTGCCAATTTTACCACCTGCTATAATGAGAGCGATTCCCAAAATAGCCGCATAAACAATATAGGTAGTGCTGCGATTTAGATTGATTTTCATGCATGAGCCCCTGAGTGAATAGAACAGAATGACCTATTGTCGCATAAATTTTATGAAAGTTAAGAACTAGTA
>CAJCIZ010000002.1 GCA_903970525.1 Myxococcales bacterium
GGCGGTTTTGGGGTATCTACATTCACGTATGTAAAACAGAAACGCTCTACACGGCATACAAACTGGCAAAACAGAACAATGGTGCACCCGGAATCGATGGTGTAACATTTGATGAAATTGAGTCAGCGGGTGTAGATAAATTTCTGGAATCAATACGAAACGATTTAATATCCAAAACCTACTACCCACTTAATAATCGAAAGCATGAAATACCAAAACCTGGAGGAAAATTCAGAGTTTTAAGTATACCATGCATCAAAGATCGAGTAGTTCAAGGCGCACTTAAGCTAATACTTGAAGCAATATTTGATGCAGATTTCCAGACGGGCTCTTACGGCTATCGTCCGAAGAAAACTGCGGCAGCAGCCATTGAGAAAGTAACGGTGGCAGCAATTAAAAATATGACACGAGTGATTGACGTTGATCTCAAGTCTTATTTTGATACTGTCCGACATGATATTCTGTTAGACAAAATAGCAATGCGTGTAAATGACGAGAATATCATGTGGTTACTGAAAATAATTCTCAAAACAAGCGGCAAGCGCGGCGTGCAGCAAGGCGGGCCATTATCTCCGCTACTTAGCAATATTTATCTCAATGAGGTAGATAAAATGTTAGAGCGTGCGAAGGAGGTCTCGTCTAGTGATGGTTATCCACACATCGAATATGCAAGATGGGGGGATGATTTAGTAATATTAATCGACGGCTATCGAAAATGGGATTGGCTCGCAAGCGGTGCATACAAACGACTTTGTGAAGAGCTCACAAAGTTAGGAGTAACACTGAACCTTGAAAAGACACGGCAAGTTGATCTTACAAAAGATGAGACTTTCAGTTTCCTTGGCTTTGTCTTCAGGAGAACGAAGACGAAACAAGGCAAGTGGGGAGTCCTGAAAACACCCAAAATGGAAGCAAGAACGAGGCTTTTACGTAAGTTAAAAGAGGAATTCAGGCGACACCGATCACAACCGCTTGATCGAATAGTCTATTTGATCAATCCGATACAGAGAGGATGGGTGAATTATTATAGGATCGGAAATTCTGCGAAATGCTTTGGTTACATTAGAGATTGGGTAGAAAAGAAAGCGAGGCGACATGCTTTGTTGTGAAAGCCAGGTTAAACAGCGTTGTTTGTAATCGCACTGTTTACGTTATTTATGGCATTATACTAGAAGGCCAAAAAGATGTTCTTGGATTGTATCTTGGCGAAACGGAAGGAGCTAAGTTTTGGTTATATGTTTTGACGGAGCTTAAAAACCGCGGGCTAGATGATATTTTATTCTTTGCGCTGATGGATTGAAAGGGTTGCCAGAAGCAGTAGAGGCCACATTTCCGAAAGCGATATTTCAAACCTGCATTGTCCACATGACGCGACATTCATTGAATTATGTTCCGCATACGGATAAAAAAGCTGTCGCAATTGATTTAAAGAAAATTTATCAATCCAGTACCGTAGAATTGGCTTTAGAAGCGCTTAATGATTTTGAGCTTAACTGGGGCGATAAATATCTTGCAATTGTAAAATCATGGCGAAATAACTGGGAAAAAATAACACCTTTCTTACAATTTCCAAAAGAGATTCGCAAGGTGATCTACACAACAAACATAGTGGAGTCTCTCAACAATACATTGCGCAAGGCTGTTAGAAATCGCGGTCATTTTTCAACGGAGGATGGGATCATGAAGGTTTTATATTTGGCGATCCGCGGTGTATCTAAGAAATGGAATATGCCGATCCACTCATGGAAACAAGCTTTGAATCATTTTGCCATTATGTTTTCTGATAGATTTCCTGATAGGTTAGCTGCCTGATTTATTTATCTATATTTTATAAATTAAAAAATATTTTGACATTTGGAGGTGGCGATGAGAGTCTAGGCGCGAAATAGATTACGGTGTAAAAAATTAATATTAAAAATTCCGGCTATTTACACAGTTTAAATGACACGCCCCATGTTCACAAACAAATAACTTAAATGCCTCCGTTAGCCATCTTATTAGTGCTTATCTTTTGTGAAGACTGTTGCATTGAATCAACTTCTTTTTCTTCTTCATCTTTCTTGTCAGATAGCGTGATACCTGAAGCTTTCTGGTTTAATTGGATTTCTGCTTTAACTTCTTCACTTAATTCATCTATGTGTTTTTTAAAAATTGAAGATACTACTTCCATATAATTTTCATGTTGTTTTTGATTTTTTGCTAGGAAAACCAAGGAGAAATTTTCCTGATAAAATGAATATTCTTTTTTATAAAGCCGAAAAAGATCAACAAAAGTTTTTACAATAGAATTGGCATGATGTTGTTTCTTCTCGGGAAGGCTTTTCTTTACTCTACATGTCATATCTTCCTCATATAAGGCAACATCTCTTTGATCCATAAGCTCTACTAGTAAGCTAACTATAGAACCATACTGATCTTTATGACTCCTTGCCGCATGAAATAATGTGAAAATATGTTCAGCTATATAGTCTACTGCGCTATAAATCTCATCCGGGTCAAACCCATTATTTGACTGATTTTTTAAGAAAAGAGCCTTTAATCTTGTTTTTTTATCATATTTCATAAGAATATACCCTGATCATTTTTTATTGAATGTTTGAAGATGCACGTTATCAATTTCATCTTTGTTTGACTGCAGTCGCGTCTGAATAGAGCGAGGAACAGCTGCCTCTTTCAAATCAGATTTTTTCATTTCTTCTGGCTCCCAAGCTGGGTCATCATCACTATCTTGCTCTTCAATAGGCACAGCTACATTTTTATCTGCATCCTGATCGCTCTTGCTTGACGAGGAAAGTTCTTTTTTCTCATCTTCTGATGTACCGCTACCAGATTGACTAGATCCTCGTGAAGTTCCAGGAGTGTAATCATGTCTCATTTCAAGGTCTTTTAATACCTTATCTTTAATTTCTTTATATTTTTCTGAAGAAAATCTCCAACTCAATGAATAAGTAGACTGGTCTGAAAG
>CAJCIZ010000003.1 GCA_903970525.1 Myxococcales bacterium
CACAGCATCAACAACGAAATCAACCCCAGATGCCGGCTGAGTTCTATGTTGATTATGAAGATCCAAATCTTGTGAGTATTGATGCACATGATTCGAGATGGAATAGAGATTTAACTAATATTGCCAGTCAGCAACGACAAGCGAATGTCAGTACAACACTACAGGGGGAAACCAATGCGAGTACGGTAAGTTATTTCGCGAATCCAAATAATCTGAGTCGATTTAGGGGTACAATTTTTGGGGGTTCGAGTAGTAGTTCGGCGCAGAGTATTAGAGTACCTCAAGTTAATATTTTGCCTCAGCAGCAAAGTAGTACTGCTAGAGTGTTGTCGCAGATATCTGTGCCTGGAGGAGATGAATTGATTCAATCGTTGAATGCAACACCTTATTCACAACATATGCTTTGGGGTGAAGTAAAATCATTTGTGAGTAGAGAAATTGATTTAAATGGTGAGCTGCGTCAAATAGAATTACTTGCAGCTAAAAAGGTGATTAGCGGTATTGAGGATGACCTTAATACTACAATTTACGGTAGTGGATGGGCGAGAGCAAAGGCAGCAGGGAATATTACTTTGGATGCAGGAATGTTACTATACCCTCCATCTAGAGCAGCATTTGCAGAAGGATCCTTTTCTAAATTAGCTATTTCTAGCGCAGCTAAGATTGGCACGTACACCCTGGGCGGCGCGAAATCAGCGCTAGAATATTTAGATAGTAAATTAGGGATGTTTGCTGCCAAGGTCGCACCCCTGACTGAGCCAAATTTACTTGGCGCTAAAAATGTGGCCTTTCATGAAGCGTCGATAGCTCATTCAGATCCAGAGATAGGCTTATTGGAAACTTTGCCGAATGTAAAACAATTATCATCCCCGCGAGATTTCTTGCTTAATAAAATTGACAATCCTAAACTATACAGAATTGTTGACATGCTTTACCGAGCAACGGCTAAATATGGTAACGGTAGCACAGTTGATGCTGTTAGATATGAGCTAAGCACAGGGGAACTTTTATCAAAATCAAGCCACATCCAGAAAGCTACTGAATCGAGAAATGCTCTATCTGATTTGGTAAATAGCGGGTTGCTAAACATAAAGGATAAACGTATTGCATTATCGATTAGAAAAGATCTTCAAAATGCACTGACCGAAAATCCTTGGGATAAAGTCTATATAGGCAGAATAAAATTATAGGAAAATTACCATGAACAATAATGATATTGAAGTAATAAAAAAAGAATTAATTGATGCATTTCCAGATTTCATTAACAAAATACAGCCTGACCTCATGCAATCATATATGTTATTTGGTGATTTTGGTCTCTATATAAGAGACGGTATCAATAATAATTACTTAAGTGAACCCGAGGTTGATAAGATATTTACATTTTTAAATAAGATGGGTTCATCTATGGATAAAGATGTTCATAATTTATTAACAGTTGGTGTTTTAGAAATACTTACTGATGATAAAAAAACATCAAACATTGCTAAGAAAAAGTTGGTTAATGGAGCGTTAGATGATTTTATTTTAATTGAGAAATTCTGGTATGACTAGCATGGTGACATTGAAAATATACGCAGAAGGAGCACTTAAAGAAGAGGAGATTGAAAATTGAGCTAATTCTATCGAAAGGCAAGATGATATAGTGAGAGAAAAATTATTTGAAGGATTGATAAATCAAGTTTTTCTATAAATTTGCAAATCCACATCTCACAAGTAATCTTACTAAAGAATGGGCTAGAATTTTATACGCTAAATTGTTGTAAATCTTTACATCGGATTAAATTTTTTAGAAGTGAACCATGATTAGATTCATCCTATAATAATTGAATGAAATTTATCGCGAGCTTACAAAATGCTGGCGAGTAAGTTTTTAACAGTAGTAATGATGGTTCTTATATTATTGATGAAAGAACAATGAAAATGGATCCTCATTTAGAAAGCATCTTTTTAAAGAAATATGATAATCAGAAAAATGCAATTATCACTAGTGTCCCATGCGGTTTTTATTAAAAGCATCTGCTGATACGGAAGGTGCAGAGACTTAAACTGAAGTGAAATTCCTGCAGAGAGAGCTACATTGCCTTATGCAAGGCATGAGTCACTGATGGATTAGCTTATAATAATCATTATTGAGTGGAAAGGAGCCCTATCACATGAGCGATAAGCTTATCGAGCTTGTCCATATTAGAAATAAATTAGCAACAGAAAATCTTCACAAAGAAGATATGTTGTTACTAAAAAACATAAAAAGCAATATTTCCTTGTCAACTTCCCCTTTTAAAGATCTTGCATGAAATGCAATAAATAACTGTGAAGAAAATATTAAGGTTAATAATTGGAAATTAGCTGCTCAAGAAATACAGCTTATTCATGACTTTGCTTTTAATGATTGCGCTAAATCGATCCTTCTCAGTTGCATACTTGAAGTCAAAAATAAATTTGCCACTTACTTTCCTAATGTTTTCGGCATAACCAGAAATTAAACGATACAAAACTGTATCATCCTTCAGCTCGCTTATTCGTTTACTGATGTTGCTTTTATCTACAAGACAACGAAATATATTCTCATCAGAGTCTTTGCTCTCACAAAAAATCCCACAAACTAGATCGCTGCGCGCATAGAAGAATTCGTTATTATCGATAGATGCATCAGAGAAAAGCGCCCAGGCTATGATCGTCTCGCCCAACGAGAATTTATCCATGTTCCATTGTGGGGAATAATAGTCATTTTGTTATATTGTATGAGACGTTTGCAGTGCCCCACGTGCGGAATAATT
>CAJCIZ010000004.1 GCA_903970525.1 Myxococcales bacterium
AAGTTTTGATTAGCTGATGTGCACTCTACTGTTTCTGAGAGAGTAGCGAATAATGTAAATACATTGGCAAGCGATTCACACCCTAGTGCTTTTGCGTGCTTATTGCCCTGCGTAAGCGATTTATAGCCATACCAACTGCCCGCCACAGGAAAGCCGATAATAAATGCTATTTTTACAGCTAGATCAGAATAGACATGATGATTTTTATCTTTTTCTGAATCGGTTAAATGAAAATAAGCCATCATAGGATGGTGACATTTTTCAAAATAGCTTTTTGCAGCATTTGGACTGAGATATCGTACCGCTGCCCACAAAATCACACCGACAGCGTTAATAAACAAATAAATCAGTGAGGGAATCATCCAATCATAAATGAGCGGTGCATAGGCTGTTAACTCATCGTTAATATTATCAGCACCAGTAAAATAAGTTTTCAGTAATTGTAGACAGCTAATACCTATCCTGGCGGCTTCAATAAATACCAGTAATGTTCCCGGTATCGTAGCAAGTCCAGCCATTCTTATGGCAATTTTATTGATTTCTTTGCTAGCCCAACTTAAATTTTCACAATAGTAATGTATTGGGGAGGTGGGAATTGCTATATAGTTTGTTAATTGCTTTTCTTCAAAACCTTGGTTTTGAATCATGTCTATTAATTCGCTCAGTTGAGCGCGAGAAAATTTATTGAGATGGTAGCTGGCACGAAGCGAGATATGATTTAAGTTAAATAAATTGATTATTTTGCTTATTTCTTCATTTTTATAGCGATAGTTTTTTAAATCTCGAAGCCAGCGCAATACTTCATAAGGTGCATTAAAAACAACACCAAAACTGACGATAAAAGTTGTTAGGCTGATGGGCTCTCTCAGCATAGTTGTTGTGTCAAATGTCATGGCTATAATTTCTGCATCAGTTAAGCATTCAAATCCAAGTGCTTCAAGCAATGCTTGTTTAACCATAAAAAAAGTGCTGGGATATTGAATGAACGTGAGTATAGCAACCGGCGGAAAAATAAATAACGTCGTCTGATAAAATCGCGCTTTCACTTGTTGAAAACGCGTTAAGTATTCTTGTTGATAAAAAAATTGTTGCACAGCGCTCTCATTTGGAGGTGATTCTTTACAGTCAGCGTGATGGTTTCCGTTTTGCGGCAAAACGACTGATAAAGCGATAGCATCCAGGTTTTGAGTTGATTTATTATTTTTTGGCACAGCTATTACTACCTTGTTGAAGTGTTACTTGACGCTCTGCGGCATTTGGGGTGGAATTTTAGCAGGTTAGAGAGGTAATTTATACAGCACTATGTGGATTAATTCTTAACCAAGTCTGCGAACGTCCCAGCAGTGGTAATCCGACATAACCACGCACATGTAGTTTTTTGCCTTGATCCACGGGTCGTAGCGCGCAATGGTAGGTTTTGCCATTAGAGGGATCCAAGATAGAGCCTTTTTCCCACTGGCTTTCGTTAAATTTCAAACCATTCAAGATAATCATACCAACAACCGGTTGATTGTGTTTGTCGCCTTTGCAAGCAGTGCAGAGTTTGTTTGGATCTTCGCCTTTTTTTGCGAATACTTTTACGACTTGGCCGCTCAGTGTATTGTCACTATTTTTCCAAATTTTCACGATGCTTTTGGGATTACCAGAAACATCATCAATGGTTTTCCAATAGCCAATGGGTGTGGTGACATCTGCATAAGCAAGATGAATGCCAATGACAAATAGAAATAAACCTAAAATCGAATAACGCATAAGATCCATCTCCTGTGTTGTTCAATTAATTTTTTCTTGCTGCGCTTGTTTCAGCGCGGCAAAAATTTTATCTCTCACTTCTTCTACTGTACCTACTCCTTCAATACGTAAATAAACTGGCGCGTGTGGATCATTTTCTTTAGCCGCGTTTTTATAGTATTGAATCAAAGGTTCTGTTTGTTGATGATAGACGGCAAGACGTTTGCGTATGGTATCTTCATGATCATCGATACGTTGTACTAGGGGTTCACCTGTTTCATCGTCTTTTTCTGCTTGTTTAGGTGGATTGTAATGCAAATGATACGTGCGGCCTGATGCGGGATGAATACGACGTCCGCTTAAGCGTGTGATTAATTCATCTTCAGGTACACGAATTTCAATAATGAAATCGAGATGAATGCCGTTTTCGCGCAAGGCTTCCGCTTGTGGAATCGTACGTGGAAATCCATCCAATAAAACGCCAGGTGCACAATCAGGTTGTTGCAAACGTTCTTTGACCAATTGAATCATAATATCGTCAGAAACCAAGCGACCTTCATCCATGATTTCTTTGACTTGCTTACCTAAAGTTGTACCCGCTTTGGTAGCTGCGCGTAACATGTCCCCTGTTGAGACTTGGGGGATATTAAATTTGTCTTTAATGAAAGTTGCTTGAGTCCCCTTGCCTGCTCCTGGACTCCCTAATAACATTAAACGCATAACGACCCTACTCCTAATTAGATTGGGGTTATTTTAGTTGATTTGAGGGGGAGATGACTAGCGATATTCACCCTGTTGCAGCTATTTGATTTTTATCAAGAAAGTCATGTCGCTCTCTCTAGGCATGGTCTGAGCGGGCATGCCTTTTGAATATTGGCGAAGTATCCTTAAAGCCCGTTTGCTACCCGATTCATTCCATAAGTCATAGGCTTGAATCGGAAGTAAATCAGGGCACTCTCTGGTGTACTGTCTTACCGATTGCAAAACATCCATGAGTAAAACAAATTCTTGCGTCAGCAAGCCATAGACATCATCCGATTCGCGCGAAATAGTGGCATAAGCTGAACGCCCTATATTAATGAAATAACTGATTTTGACTAAACGTTTCTCAGCAATACCAGGGAACAATCCAGACAGTAGTAAACAAGCATCGCCTACTTGTTGTAATGCGAGCTCTCTTTCTTTGTGCGCTAATTTCAGACTTTCTAAAAATTGTGTCGCCATGATTTGTTTGACCACTTCAGGTCTGGTCATATAGCGAACCAATAGGAAAACCAGATAGGATTCTAATTCTTCAATGAGCGGTGTTGCGCAGGTTGCCTCTGCTTCATGAACAATATCACGCCAGAGCGCGACAGGGGTTGAATTGACTAATACTTTCATGGCAATCTCCTTCATCAAAAGAAAGAGCAATAAATCCATAACTTAAGTATAGACCTTATTTTCAATAAGTTAAGATGGATTTTGTGCTGTGATCTCATTGACTTAGCGGGCAAAATATGACCAAGTTATTTATTTCTGATTTACACCTAGAAGAATCCCGGCCGGATATTGCTGAGATATTTTTAAAATTTTTATGTCATGATGCGATGCAAGCAGAGGCGCTCTACATTTTGGGTGATTTTTTTGAGGCGTGGATTGGCGATGATGATCTTTCGCCTTTTAATTTAAAGATTATACGCGCGATGCGTGAAGCAACTGACAAAGGTTTGCCTATTTATTTCATGCAAGGGAATCGTGATTTTTTAATCGGGAAAAAATTCTCGCGCGCCACCGGTTGTCAATTATTGTCGGATGAAGTGGTTGTGGATTTAGCGGGATCGCCTACGCTTTTAATGCATGGTGATACTTTATGTACGGATGATGTAGCGTATTTGAAATTTCGTAAACGATCGCGAATTAAATTATTTCAGCAAATTTTTTTACTGTTTTCTTTTCAAAGAAGAAAAAACTTTGTCGCCGGTATGCGTCAAAAAAGCAAAAATCATACGAGTACAACACCGCACTATATTATGGATGTGACACAACATGAAGTGGAGCGCGTGATGTTAAAGCATCACGTTCAAGACTTAATTCATGGGCATACGCATAGAATGGCTGTGCATGAATTTGAGTTGAATGGTAAGCCAGCGCGACGGTATGTGTTAGGGCCTTGGCATGAGTTTGGCAGTGTTTTAGTGTGTGATAATCACAAGAAAGAATTTATTGTATTACGATAACCGTCAGCGACTCTCTCCACCGTCATTGCGAGCGCGAGCGAAGCAATTCAGGATTTCATGCCCTTATAGAAGAACATTAATGCCTAGATTGCTTCGCTCGCGCTCGCCATGACGGAAGTCTTAATTTTGAATCGTAACAGTCATTTTTCGTTCGTGTGGATTGATGCGATGTTCCCAGAGATAAATTCCTTGCCAGGTTCCTAAATTTAATTTTCCTTGTGTGATCGGAATCGTTAAAGAATTCTGCGTTAGAATCGTGCGGATATGCGATGGCATATCATCAGGCCCTTCCGCGATGTGAGTGAAAAGAGAATCACCGTCTGGGATGAGGCGTTGCATGAAAGATTCTAAGTCGGTTTGTACGGAAATATCAGCATTTTCATTGAGGATCAGGGATGCGCTGGTGTGGTGTAGGAAGATATTGCATAGGCCGATTGGGGTTGAGATTAAGTTAGCGATTTGGGATGTGATGTTGATGAGGCTGCGGCCTGGGGTTGAAATTTTTAAGGTGTGTTGGGTGATCATCGTGGTTCTCGGTTAGCTTATCACAAGTTTTATTTTTCGATTTGGTATCTTAGATTTGTCATGCCAGCGTGCTTTCAGCTGGCATCCATCTTTCCATTACACAGGCAAGGCCCGAGCACACAAAGGGCTGGAGCCAGCTAAAAGCACGCTGGCATGACACAGAACCTCAATGGCAATCATAGCTCTAAAGGCTTATAAGACACCACAATCCCACGCATATTAATTTCTTGCTCAATCTTACTTGCTAAAGTTGATGCAGAAGCTTGTTGACCTTCAGGGCCTACATAAACACGTGTTTGGCCATTGCTTTTTGTTTCATACGTGAATGCTTTGTAACCTTTAGCACGTAATGAATCGGTCAAGCGCTTCGCATTATTTTTATCTCTGAAGCTACCCATTTGTACAACCCAGGCAATTTTTTTCAGCATGGCTAAATCAGGTTTTTGTGCTTGCATCACCGCTTTCGCTAAAGGCGATAAATGTGTAGTCGCTGTAGATGTTGTTGCAGCAGCTGTGGTTGTTTCCATCGTCGTAGTCGTAGTTGGCATGATTTTTTTCATCATGGATTGATACGGCGCTTGTGCGATTGTGGTGTTTTCTGCAACGGTTTCAGTCGTTTTAGCTTGCGTCGCACTAGCAGTAGGCGCAGGCGGCGTTGTAGTTTGTGCTTCTGGGAAGGGTGGTGGTGTCACTTCAGCTGTTTTGATCGGTGTTGGTGTCTGTCCGTCATTACCATTAAACATCAAAGGCAGCAAAATAATGACTAGCGCAATAACAACTAATACACCAATAATCCTACGAGTAGTTTTTCTTTCCATATGTGACCTCAATCAAGTTGTTAGTGAGACTCGGCTATCTGTTTTTGCCTCGTTAATTTTGCAAGTAAGCGTGCTATGCATTCACGCATTTCTCTACGGTTGACAATCATATCAATTGCACCGTGTTCTAATAAAAATTCACTACGCTGAAATCCTTCTGGCAATTTTTCTCGTACTGTTTGTTCAATGACGCGTGGTCCTGCAAAACCAATTAAGGCTTTGGGTTCTGCAATAATAATATCGCCTAACATGGCTAAGCTGGCAGAGACACCACCCATGGTGGGATCAGTGAGGACAGCAATATACGGAATGCCTTGTTCTGCTAATTGCGCCAAAATAGCGCTGGTTTTTGCCATTTGCATGAGCGACAGTAAAGCTTCTTGCATTCTCGCGCCGCCACTTGCGGTAAAACAGATAAAAGGTATTTTATATTCGAGTGAGGTATTCACGGCTCTGACAAAGCGTTCCCCTACTCCTGCCCCCATTGAGCCACCGATGAAACCATATTCGAATGCAGAGGCAACCACTGGAATCCCTAGCAATTTTCCTTTTAAAGAAATGAGCGCTTCTTTTTCACCCGTGTCTTTTTGTGCTGTTGTGAGACGATCTTTATATTTTTTTAAATCTCTGAATTTGAGTTTATCAACAGCGACGACATCTTCACCGATTTCAGTTTGAATGCCAGGATCTAAGAAATATTCAAGACGTTTGCGCGCTGAAATGCGCATATGATGTTGGCACTTAGGACAGACTTCTAGATTACGTTCCAGCTCGGAACGGTATAGAACAGCCGTGCATTTATCGCATTTTGACCAAAGACCTTCTGGGACGCCTTTTTTAGTGACGGCATCCGTGCGAATACGGGAAGGCAATAATTTTTTTAACCAGCTCATACCACGCGCCCTATTAAAAACCTAGGGAATTATAGAAACAAATTGGGTGGATGAACAGCTTTTTTGGTGCTTACCCTCTCCCGCATCTAGCTCTGTCATTCCAGCGTGCTTTTAGTTGGCATCTATCTTTCCGTGACACAGGCAACGCCGGAGCACACAAAGGGCTGGATGCCAGCTAAAAGCAGAGCTAGAGGGTTGGGTGGAGGAGAAACAGATCAGTATTTGTCTGAGGGAAGCTATAGGGCTCTGGATAGCGAACTTCAGTCAGATATAACCCCTTGGCATCAGCCGTCTCTGAGGCTTGGCGGCGGTCTTTAGCCTGCAGGACCTCTTGCATCCATTGGGGTGATGCCAAGCCGGACCCTATGCGCATTAAAGTGCCTGCAATATTGCGCACCATATGATGTAAAAAAGCATTGGCTTCAATTTCAATGATGACCATATCACCTTGATGTATCACTTCTACGGACGTAACTTTGCGCATAGGCGATTTGGCTTGGCATTGCGAAGAGCGAAAAGAACTGAAATCTTGTTCGCCTAAGAGATAATTTGCTGCGTTTTGCATGCGTTCTATATCGAGCGGATAATAATACCAAGTCACACGTGAGGCTAAAACCGCAGAGCGCACAGCACAATTATAAATAATATAGCGATAACGGCGCGACAAAGCAGAAAATCGTGCATGAAATTGCTCATCTACTTCTTGCGCCCAGCGCACGGCGATTGTGGGTGGAAGATTAGCATTTGTGCCTAACAACCAAGCTCTGACAGATCGAATCACCTCTGTATCAAAGTGTACAACCTGCCCTGTGGCATGGACGCCAGCATCGGTACGTCCAGCACAAATGACTTGTATTGGTTTATCAGCAACAGTTGTCAGCGCTTCTTCTAAACAACCTTGAACGGTTATTAATCCAGATTGTGCTTGCCAACCGTGATAAGGTTGACCATCGTATTCTATGCCCAGTGCAATACGCATAAATTAAAGGGAAGCTAGTAAGTGTTGCGCAGCTTTTTTTTGTTGTTGGCTGCCTTGTTTTATGACTTTTTTAAGAATTTTTTTAGCTAAATTCAGATTGTCCATTTCGATATAAGCTTTCGCTAAATCTAACTGTGTGGTGATGACATCTTCGCCTGCAATCGCATTTAATTCGTGTGGAGAGATCTGTGTAGAATGATTAGCTTTAGTGGATTTTTTAGGCCACAACATTAATAAAAACATGAGGGCTAAAATGGCAGCTAAAATGGAATAGCGTTCATAAGGATGCGCTTGCAAATAAAGCATGCCTGATTTGAAGGATTCATAAATAGAAATTGTCATGCGTGAAAACCTTGAGAAAAATTTTCATCACTTTAACGGGGTATCACGTGGCTGTAAAGATGCTTGTCGTAAAGAGAGGTTATTTGTAGCGTAATCTAGGCGGAGAATATTGTATATTAAGCAGTTGTGCATAGTCTTCTAAAAGCTGTTTCGTTTGCGCGAGCGCTTCAATATCACGAAGAGTTTCTTCATTAGTCTCTTTTTGCTTATCAGGTACAGGTTTCATCTTACCCCCTTGCAGTTAGCTCTAAAGATTCAAGCTCAGCTAAAATACGTTTATCAACATTTTGGGGAAGTTCACTACGAATTTTTGTTCGTATTGATTCATATTGCTCGCAGAGCAATTGATATTGCTCACGCATAGCACCTAACTGACTTTCCCACCCCTCGTGCGCTAACACATCTTCCCAAATTCGGGCATGTGCAATGACTTTTTTTTGTAGTTCTTGCGCGTTCATTTTTTATAACCCTTTTTTTCATTAGGATTAATGTATATCTTCTATATTATCTATTTTAGCTTAAGATAGCCTTAAATAGGATTAATTTTGTGAGATATTAGCCTGATTGGCCTATAGGTAAAATCTTACTAATTTTTCAGCGACTTGTACAGCATTTAGTGCAGCCCCTTTGCGAAGGTTGTCTGCAACCACCCATAAATTGAGCCCTAGCGGGTGAGAAAGGTCATCTCGGACACGCCCTACATAGACAAAGTCATTGCCAGAGGCATCGAGGACGGGGGTTGGGTAAGGGAATTTACCTGTGATGAGCTTAACGCCTGGTGCGTTTTCGAGAAGACTGATTGCTTGTTGGGTTGTGATTTTGTCTTTTGTTTCAATATGAACCGCAGCAGAATGGCCACAAAATACGGGCACTCTCACTGCCGTCGGATTGATAGCAATGGAATCATCGTTAAAGATTTTTTGCATTTCCCACACGATTTTCATTTCTTCGCGCGTATAACCATTTTCTTCAAAATGATCGATATGGGGTAACACATTAAAAGCAATTTGTTGTGGATACACTTTAGGATTAATCGGTTGTTTATTTAAAATTTGTGTTGTTTGTTCGGTGAGTTCTGTAATCGCATCTTTTCCCGTACCAGAAACAGATTGATACGTAGCAATATTAATTCGTGCCAGACCTACCGCATCATAAATCGGTTTTAACGCTACAACAATTGGTATGGTATTGCAGTTAGGGTTCGCAATAATATTTGTTTCACGATAACCACTGATCGCGTGTTCATTCACTTCAGGCACGACTAAAGGCACATTGGTTTCATAACGAAAGTGTGAACTTTTATCTAAAACAATATTCCCTGCCGCTGCCGCTTTAGGCGCATATTCCGCAGAAATATCATTTCCCGTGCAAAAAAAACAAAGCGTTGTTTGTGAAAAATCAAACTGTGAAATATCTTCAATCGTATGGGATTCACCCTTAAAAGTACGCTTTTCTCCTGCGGAACGGCTGCTGGCTAATAAAAAAATCTTATTAATGGGAAATTTTCGTTCTTCTAAAATAGATAGGATTGTTGAACCTACGACGCCTGTTGCGCCTACGATTGCGACATTATATGACACGGTACTCTTCCTCTTTTATCCTGCTTGTGCAAAATCAAATAGCTCGCGTAGAACAACAGAGTAAGTGACAAAACCTGTGCTATTAGTGGATTTAATATCGGCAAGCAAATTCTGCCAGCGCTCCATCAACAGTTTATTTTCGACTAACCAGTTATCTAATCGTCTATCTAACGAATGTTTAGGTGATGCTTCTAACGTCAATACACTGATGCTCAATTTTCGTTGCACTTTATCTAAGTCATCACGGAAGCTTGAACGAGCGAGTTCATCCCATTGTGTTTCGATAGGATAAGCGTTCATTTGATCACGCAACCAGTCAAGCTCTAAAGTGGTACCCAATGCATAATAAATATGGGCGATATCCGTGATACGGAAATCGTATTTTCGAGAAGCCTCAACAATATCCAGTGAGGTGAATAAGGTATTGCAAAGCGCTGTTTTTCTTGCCAGCGGCTCTGGTACGCCTTCTTTAAGATAATCAGCAACTTGATTTTCTAACTGTTCTATATCTACGCCAGTTAAGAGCGTAGGCAAAGACTTCATTAAGTCAGCAATAGGTTTTTTAAAGTCGTTAATGGTTTCTTGAATCGGCATATCGGGTTTGCGATTGCGTAAAAACCAGCGTGTGCCACGACGAATGAGATGGTAAATTTGTAGCATCATTTTTTGTTGAATAGCCGTTGTGACTTTGAAGTCTAGTGCTTCTATTTCATGCCATACTTCTTCCATATCATAAATACTTTCTGCGACAACAAAGGCACGCATAATGAAAGCAACAGTTGTGCCGGTTTCACGTTGCAAGCGTTCAACAAAATTGATCCCCATGTGGTCCGTCACATATTTGCCGAGTTGCGTTGCAATAATTTCACGGCGCAGTCTATGTTCTTTCATAGGCGATAAATATTTTTCACGCAAGGGTTTGGGGAATGCCCACGTGAGGTATTTAGTAAAATAAGGATCTTCTGGCACGTCAGAATCCAGAATATCTTGCTTCAAAAACATCTTACAATACGCTAGTAAAATCGCCAATTCTGGGCGTGTTAAGCTTTTGTTATTGGCTTTGCGTTCTAAGAGAGTTTTGTCATCTGGAATAAATTCTAATTTACGTTTTAAGCGCCCTGTTTTTTCCATTTCGTTAATATAACGACGGAATAAATCCATTGTTTGTAATGCAACAGAGGATTCTAGCGTTAACATTTGTGTTTGTTCATAGTTGTCACGCAAGACTAACTCAGCCACTTCGTCTGTCATTTTTTCAAGTAAAGTATTGCGTTCCTCTACTGTCATTTCACCCGCGCTGATTAAGGTATTCAGTAAAATTTTGATATTAACTTCATGATCTGAACAGTCCACACCAGCAGAATTATCAATGAAATCCGTGAAAATAATGCCATTATTCAAGGAGTATTCAACACGTCCTAGCTGTGTGAAACCTAAGTTACCACCCTCGCCTACTGATCGGGTACGTAATTCAGGTGCGTCTATACGTATGCCATCATTAGTTCTATCACCTACATCACTGTGTGTTTCCGTGGTGGCTTTGACAAACGTACCAATACCGCCATTCCACAGTAAATCAACGGGTGCCCTCAGCATGGCTTGGATTAATTCGTTTGGCGCTAATTGATCGGCTTCGACATCGAGAGCTTGCTTAATTTCAGGTGTTAATTTGATGTATTTAGCAGAGCGGTTAAATACACCGCCACCTGTTGAAATTAATTCAGGCTTATAGTCTGACCAAGCAGAACGCGGTAAATTGAATAAGCGTTGGCGCTCTTCAAAACTTGCTGCTGGATTGGGATTAGGATCTAAGAAAATATGCGCATGATTAAATGCACCAATCAATTTGATATGTTTTGAGAGTAACATTCCGTTACCAAAAACATCGCCCGCCATATCGCCTATGCCTACCACTGTAAAATCATTTTTTTCAGGATCTATCTCAAATTCACGAAAATGGTGTTCGACGGATTCCCATGCGCCACGTGCCGTGATTCCCATTTTTTTATGGTCATAGCCCGCGGAACCACCTGATGCAAAAGCATCGTCTAACCAAAATTGATATTCTTTTGAAATGGCGTTTGCAATATCAGAAAACGTGGCAGTTCCTTTGTCAGCTGCAACGACAAGATAAGTATCATCTTCGTCATAGCGCACAACATTGATAGGAGGTACTACGCAATTATCTTGAATATTATCGGTAATATCGAGCAATCCTCGAATAAAAGTGGAATAACAGAATATGACTTCTCTCATGATTTCATCACGATCACCTTCCGGCAAGTGTTTAGGAAAGAATCCACCTTTCGCGCCGACAGGAACAATCACTGAGTTTTTTACTTGCTGAGCTTTCATCAAGCCTAATACTTCTGTGCGGAAATCTTCACGCCTGTCTGACCAACGTATCCCACCACGCGCGACTTTGCCACCGCGTAAATGCACGCCTTCTACTCGAGGAGAATAGACGAAAATTTCATATTGTGGTCGTGGAAGCGGTAAATCAGCTATGGCTGCTGGATTAAACTTGAAGGAGATATAATCTTTATCACTGCCAGCTATGGTTTTTTGAAAATAGTTTGTGCGCAAAGTGGCTAAGATCACTTCGAGAATTTTACGCAGAATTCTGTCTTCATCCAAGCTCGACACTTCATCTAAAGCTTGTTCAATATTAGTAATTAAATCGGTTGTGTCGGGTCGTGTCGCATCGGTAAATTCAGGGGAATATCGTAATTTAAATAATTCTATTAAATTTTTAGCGATTTCCGAATTACTCACGAGAGCTTGTTCGATATAGGTTTGGCTGAAGGTAAAGCCTGTTTGACGCAGAAATTTAGTATAAGCTCGCAATACGGCAGTTTCACGCCAGGTTAATTGTGCTTCTAGGACTAAACGATTGAAACCATCGTCTTCTGCTGAGCGAAACCAAATATGTGCGAATGCATCTTGAAAAATATCGCGCACGGAATCGACATCCACTTCTTTGCCTTTCACATAGACGACATCGAAATCGTTAATCCAAATGATTTTGCCATCTTTGAAAATGATTTCATGAGGGCGTTCGCCAATGACGCGAAGACCCATGTTTTCTAGTGTGGGAAGTACATCAGATAATGCGATAGGATGTTCTGCATGAAATAACTTTAAGCGCAGCGACGGTGTTTTATTGACTGCTTTGTAAAATAACATGCCTAATGGATTGTCTTTTGTTAACAATTCCATGTGTGAAATATCATTGATCGCTGTATTCGTATCGTAATACTCGGTGTAACTTGCAGGGAAAGCTTTGGCATATTTGGCATAGTATTTTAAGCCTTCGGCCTCGCCAAATGTTGTGAGCAATTCTGTCTTTAATTCATCGCTCCATGTGCGCGCGATGGAGATAACTTTTTCTTCGATTTTATGCTCGTCGTATTCCACAGCGGTTGTGGGATTAACGCGAATCAGAAAGTGAATGCGCGCTAAGACGGAATCTGAAAAATAAGAGGTAAAACTCGATTCTATGCCTTGCAAAGACTGCATGAGGACATCTTGCATCGCAAGACATAATTCAGTGTTAAAGATTTCGCGCGGCACATAAACTAAACACGAAAAATAACGGCCGTAAGAATCTTTTCGTAAAAATAATCGGACACGTTTGCGTTCCTGCAGATGCAAAATACCCATGGTCAATTTAACAAGATCTTCAAAAGGTGCTTGAAATAAATCGTCACGCGGTAAAGTTTCTAAGATATTAACAGCTTCTTTGCCATTATGACTATCCGGTGGAAAATGGAGTTCTTGTAAAACCATTGCGACTTTGTGACGCAAGAAAGGAATTTGCTGCGGACTGGAGTGATAGGCGCTCGAGGTGTAAAGTCCGACAAAGCGTCTTTCACCAATGATTTCACCCTGGTCGTTAAAGCGTTTAACGCCGATATAATCTGTGTACGCCATACGATGCACGGTTGAACGTGTGTTTGTTTTAGCGATAATCAAAACATTTTTTGAAAGCGCTAGTTTGCGTGCTTGGGGTGGTAATTCGGCATACCGTCTTGAAACGGTGCTTGAAGTTTCGTCACGCAATACGCCTAGCCCTGAACCTGGAATCACTTGTAATGCGCGATTGGTTTCATTGCCAATCAATTTGTAATCGCGAGAGCCTAGGAAAGTAAAATTATTACTGATCAACCAGCGTAGGAAGTCTTTTGATTCAGCCACATCAGCTGGATCTAGCGGCGGTGGATTTTGTTCCAGTTCATGCAAAGCATCTTCTGCGCGATCAACCATTTTTCGCCAATCAGCGACAGAGACTCGAACATCCGCTAAAACACGTTGAATATTAGCGCAGAGTGCTTCCATGACGTTTAAATCTGTTTGGCGGTCGATTTCGATATAAATTGGGGCTTCTGATGTTTCACCATTTTTTGATGCGCCAATGGGGATAATTTCTGTGATGCAGTTTTTGGCATCCCGCATGAACTTCATACCGCCAAAATGAATCATAAAGTGAATTTGAAAATCATTACGATTAATTTCCATACGGATGGAATCAACTAAAAACGGTATGTCATCGTGAGAAATTTCAATAATGGTATGAGTCGATTGCCAATGATCTTTTTCAAGGGTGGGATTAAAAATGCGAACTTTGGATTCACCCGGTGCGCGTTGATAAACATAATTCCAGTGAGATAAAAAAGCACCACTTAAATCTTCTAGTGTATGTTCGCGTAAATCGGCTAATGAGCTTGACGCAAAATACCGTTCAGCAAATTCTTCCACTAATTTTATTTGGTTCTTGGGGACCTGTTTTTTAATGGGGGTCAGTATCTCATGTATCAATTCTTGGCGATGACTGCCCACTTGACCTGTCATAAACACTATGCCTCCAGAACATTTAATACGTCATTCTCGCAATGACGTGATAACTGAATATCTCGTTTTAATAATGAATGCTAAAGGATTGATTTTAGCTGATATGAGGTAAAACTCAATTAACTTTTGTCTTTTTGCTTGATGGCGACATTATCTCTGAGATAAACGGGCATAGCTTGATCTAATGGGGTAAATGCTTTGCGCAGATAGGCCTCTTTTGCGAGCTGCAGAATGGCAGAAGCCATGGGTAAGCGAGTTGCATCTTGGGCTAGCGGCTTGAAAGGCAGGCGCGTTAACAATTCGGTTTGATAGACATCCCAAGCGCTGCCTACGCCATACCAGTCTGTGCCAAGGGGAAGCGACACGTCTTGTGGAGGGCAAACAATTTCTGTGCCAATTAATTCCACCAATCCTTCTGGATTAACTTGATAAGCACCCCAATAGACTTCTTGAATTCTGGCATCCATGCCTACCAATATTTTTGCCCAGCCTAGATCTTGATAGGCGGCTTGCGCTACAGCGGCAAGTGAAGAAATTTTGATGATGGGTAAACCCGTCGCAAATGCGAGACCTTGAACCACGCTGGCAGCAATACGCACGCCTGTGAAACTTCCAGGACCACAACCGAAAGCGATGGCATCTAATTGATTTAATTTGATTTTGGCGTCGTCTAGCTGTATTTGGATGAGAGGTAAAATCTTTTGAGCTTGTTCCATAGGTGCAACATGATGAACAGCATAAATCGTGTCATCAATCGAGATAGCGATTGAACATGCGCTGGCTGATGTGTCTATGGCGAGTATTTTCATTGTTTGGTATCTCTAATCCAACCTACTACTTTTTCCAGATCCCGAGTCCTTGCCATATCTGGCAAACTCTGCAAAAAAACTTCCCCATATCGATTCCCTACTAACCGCGGGTCACAAATCATCAACACGCCCCGATCTTCGCTATCACGGATTAAACGACCCGCTCCTTGCTTCAGCGTTAAGACGGCTTGTGGTAGTTGATACATACTAAAAGGATCTTTGCCCTGCTTGCGCAGCATTTTTATTTTTGCCTGCATTATGGGATCATCAGGGGCCGAAAATGGCAGCTTATCGATAATAACACAGGATAAGGCGTCGCCCCGCACATCAACGCCATACCAAAAACTACTGGTACCCAATAACACCGCATTGCCTAGCGCTTTGAAATCATCAATGAGCTGACGTTTAGGTTTAGTACCTTGGCGCAGAAGTGGAAATGACAGGCGGTTTTCTAATAGCTCAGCAGCACGATCTAGCGCGCGATGACTGGTAAATAACAAGAAAGTTTTACCTTGAGAGGCTTCTATCACCGGAATAGCAGCTTCAATCAAGGCAGGGATATAATCATCTGAGCGAGTGTCTGGCAAGCCACGCGGAACATAGAGCAGCGCTTGTTGTTGATAATCAAAAGGACTATGAAGTTGTTGTTGTAAAGCAGTGTCTAATCCCATGGTTTCAATAAATAAACTAAAATTATTTTTCACTGTTAAAGTGGCTGAAGTGAAAATCCAACTACGCTTTTTTTCTTGAATATATTTTTTAAAATACTCTGCCACAATCAAAGGGGTTAAATGGATAGTAAAACTCTGGGTATGTGTTTCATACCAATGCACAGTGTCGTCCGGTGCAGGTTGTGTGAGTAGGTGAAAGCGGCCCATTAAGTCCCCTGCTCTTTTCCAGCAACTTTCTAAGCCCTTGCTGCGTACCGCCGCTGCTTTCAAAATAGCTTCGAAATTTTTCAGAGAATCTTTGACGTCTTGAATAGCTGCGGCTAAGTGGGCAGGACAGTTATTGGGCCACGGTTGTGAGCGCAAGTCTTCACCAAAAATATTACGTAACAGTTGAACTCTGCGTTGTAACTCTGATGATTCATCACTGATTTCTCGCATATCTAATGCAGTTTCTAAGGCTTCCGCTTCACTGTCTCGCGCTAACTCTGTTAATTGTCGACTGGTGATGACAGTGCTGAAAAAATGTGAGGCAATGTCAGGCAAATGATGCGCTTCGTCGAAAATAACAATGTCAGCACCTGGCAATAATTCGCCAAAGCCTTCTTCTTGCAACACCATGTCTGCGAAGAACAGATAATGATTAACGACGACAACGTCTGCAGCCATTGCTTGCTGCCTGGCTTTGACAACAAAGCAATCTTTATAGAAATCACAATCTTGATTGAGACAATTATCAACCGTGCTGGTGGCGTAAGGCCAGATAGCAGAATCTTCTGAAATGCTATCCAGCTCAGCGATATCACCCGTCTGCGTGACGCTTGCCCATTCTGAAATAGTTTGAAGCTCGCTGACCAACTGCCGTGAAGCAAATCGTCCTTCTTCACAGTGACGTTTTAAGCGTTGTATGCAGAGATAATTGGCGCGACCCTTGAGTAACACAACATTAAGATGTGTTGCTAAGATCTTGCGCATAATAGGAATATCATTAAAGAACAATTGGTCTTGTAAATTTTTCGTGCCAGTTGAAATGATAGTTTTCTTTTGTGCGAGTAACACTGGGATGAGATAGGCGAAGGTTTTTCCCGTGCCCGTCCCCGCTTCTATGATGAGTTGCGCATCGAGTGCAATGGCATGGTCAATGGCGGCTGCCATTTTTTGCTGCGCTTCGCGAGGCGTAAACCCAGAAATTGCCTGACTTAATAAGCCATCTTCGGCGAGAATATCTGCGCTAGTTGCGTGGTCCATGGCTTATCCAGGTGTTTTATGTGACTCAAGAAAGACTTGTGTCACTTCTCGAGGAGTTTTAATTTGTCAGGCACATTAGCCCACTGGTCTGCATCAGCTGGCGCGTCTTTGATGCGATTGATATTAGGCCATTTTTCTGCAAGTTCTTTGTTGAGTGCCAAATAAGGTTGGTATTTTTCAGGTAAGTCATCTTCGGAATAAATCGCGTTTACAGGGCATTCAGGTTCACAGAGCGCGCAATCAATACATTCATCTGGATTGATCACTAAGATGTTAGGACCTTCATAGAAGCAATCGACAGGACAGACTTCAACACAATCCGTATATTTGCAACGAATGCACTGTTCTGTGACAACGAATGTCATTTCTTTACCTCTCATGACATAAGGTATTGGTGCCCGAGGCCGGAGTCGAACCGGCACGGGAGTCACCTCCCGAGGGATTTTAAGTCCCTTGCGTCTACCAATTCCGCCACCCGGGCATATCTACTCACAAAAGCAAGGCTGGGGTCGGGATCGAACCGGCGTACACGGCTTTGCAGGCCGCTGCATAACCACTCTGCCACCCAGCCGTAAAATATAAATATAAAATACATTGGAGCGGGAAACGAGACTCGAACTCGCGACCTCAACCTTGGCAAGGTTGCGCTCTACCAACTGAGCTATTCCCGCGTCTTAGGCTCTATCAGCCCTATTCTTCATAGATGCGTAATTCTATCTTACGACCCTGTTGTGTCAAGAGTGAATTGAAAGATAATGGAAAATAATTAATGTTTATTGCGTTTTAAACTCAGGCCAAGCTGTTTTGAGATAAATCATCATAGACCAGATCGTCAATATCGCAGCGACATAAAGTAAAATATATCCTGTGGCCACAATTGAAACACGTGTTGTGGGGTCAGCATAGATCAAAAAGGCTAATGCCACCATTTGTACGGTCGTTTTCACTTTGCCTAGATTCGAGACGACGACGCTTGTTCTTTTGCCGATTTCTGCCATCCATTCGCGTAGCGCAGAAACAACAATTTCACGCCCCACTATAATCGCAGCAGGTATCGTAATTAAATAAGTCGGAATTAAAATAACTTCTGAAGGTGTACTGAGATATTGATATTGACGTTGTGCAACAATTAAAATTAATGCGATAGACACCATTAGTTTATCTGCAACAGGATCGAGAAATGCACCAAACTTTGTGGCTTGCTTTAAGTAACGCGCCAAGTAACCATCCAACCAATCTGTTATGCATGCCAACACAAAAATAACTGTTGCAGCAATATGTCCCCAAGAACCTGGGAGATAAAATACTACCACAAAAACAGGAATGGCTATAATTCGCACCATTGTAAGAATGTTGGGTAAATTTATCATGGTTTATACCGAAACGTTGTGCAGTATTTCAAAAATTCTTTGTGCTAACGACAAACTAATTCCTGGCACTTTCGCCAAGTCCTCAAGACTAGCACGATTTATACCTTGAATACCACCAAAGTGACGCAATAAATCTCGACGTCTTTTTGCGCCGATTCCAGGGATAGTTTCTAGGCTAGATGTCGTGCGTTTTTTATCGCGGCGACGTCTATGTCCTGTAATAGCAAAGCGATGCGCTTCATCGCGAATGTGTTGGATTAAATGTAACGCGATAGAGTCTGGTGAAAGATGCAGAGGTTCATGTCCAGGCATATGCAAAGTTTCATAGCCGGGTTTTCGTGTCACCCCTTTTGCAACACCTATTAAACGTATGGTCGTAATTTCTAATTCAGCTAATGCTTTTTCAGCGATATGCAATTGTGCAAGACCGCCATCTATTAATAATATGGCGGGGATTTTTTTCTCCTCTGTCGATTTGCGTTGATAGCGTTTGATAATGGCTTGGTGCATGGCGGCAACATCATCGCCTGGTGTGATGCCTGTAATATTGAAGCGTCGATAATCATTTTTAATGGGACCATTGCTATCGAAGGCAACACAAGACGCCACGGTCTCTTCTCCCATTGTGTGGCTGATGTCGAAACATTCAATTCTATGCGGTGTTTCTTTCAGTTCAAGTAAAGCTTGAAGTGCTGCGAATCTTTCTTTGGTATGGATTTTATTCAGTAACTGACTGGCCACAGCTTGTTGTGCGCTGGCTGTTGCCATTTCTAACCATTTTTTTCTATCGCCTCTGACGTTCGCGTAAAGCGTTACTTTGCGCTGAGCTTGATCGCTTAAGGCTTGTGTTAACAAAGCTTGGTCAGCTAGTTTGGATTCTAAAATAATTTGTTTGGGTATGTCGTGAACTTGTTGACTTAAATAATGCTGTGTAATAAACGCAGTGACGATTTCTTCATGTGAAGCTTCTGCTGGCGAGGTAGGTGTATAAGATCGGCTTCCTAGCATGCGTCCGCCTCTGATGGTGAGCAATTGAATACAGACAACGCCTGCGCTACTGATCAACGCGATGACATCAGCATCACCTTCTGCTGAGCTGACATATTGTTTTTCTTGGATCTCACGGATTTTGCTAATTTGATTGCGGAAACGCGCTGCGGCTTCGTAATTTTTTTCTTGCGCAGCTTTTTCCATATGCGCTTTTAATTCATCTATGATTAATTCATTTTTGCCTTCTAAAAACAAAATCGCGAGCTTAACGTGTTGTTGATATTCTTCAGGTGAAATGAGTCCGGTACAAGAGCCTGAGCACAAGCCTATTTGATGATGTAAACACGGTCTAGAGCGACTTTGAAAAAAATGATCTTCGCAAGTGCGTATTTGAAATACTTTTTGGATGAGATGTATCGTTTCACGTACAGCAGCTGCGCTAGGATATGGACCAAAATAGAGGCCATTTTTTTTCACTTGGCCGCGATAAAAATCGATGCGTGGATACGGGTGTTCATTTGTGATGAGGATGTAGGGATAACTCTTATCGTCACGAAACAAAACATTATATCGAGGCCTGTTTTTTTTGATGAGGTTACATTCGAGAATTAAAGCTTCACTTTCATTGTGTGTCACGATAATAGAGATATCTTTAACATGTTTCATTAAGGCATGTGTTTTTACGTCCAAGTTAGGGCGAAAATAACTGGTGACACGTTTTTTAAGGTTTTTAGCTTTGCCTACGTAGATGACTTCGCCCTGCTCGCCTAGCATTTGATAGACGCCTGGGCTGTTGGTGAGGCTGCTGAGGAAGGTTTGAGTGTCTTGCATATGGGGTTACTGTGTTGGTTTATATTATAAGTATAGCATATTAATAAAGAATTTCAGAGTCTCTGTCATTCCCGCGTAGGCGGGAATCCATTCATTGAGAGGCACGGAACAATGGACCCCCGCCTGCGCAGGGATGACAGATAAACAGAAAAAGAGAGGTTAATTTTGTTCTTCTGAAGGGGCCTTGCCGCTTTCGACTAAGCCTAATCGCATTGCCAATAACGTTAGTTCAACATCGCTGTGAATGCTCAGTTTTTCAAAAATGCGATAGCGGTAACTATTGACTGTTTTTGGGCTTAAGCAAAGCTTGTCAGAAATATCTTGGACTTTTTGTCCGCTGGTAATCATTAACATGATTTGAAGTTCCCGCTCGGACAAGATGTCTAGCGGTGATTCTTCTGCTTTCGTAAAGCGTTTGAGTGCTAATTGTTGCGCAATCTCGGTGCTGATATAGCGTTGGCCTGAATGCACAATACGGATAGCACGTATCATTTCATCGGGGTCACAGCCTTTTGTGATATATCCTGCAGCGCCTGCTTGTAATAAACGTGATGGATAAGGTTCGTCATCACATATCGTTAAAGCTAATACACGAACTTCATTGTTGTGACGCATCATTTTACGTGTTGCTTCTAGACCACCAATGCCAGGCATTTGTACGTCCATTAACACCACATCGGGGGTTAATTCTTTTGCTAAACGAATAGCATCTTCACCTGAGTTCGCTTCACCGACCACTTTAATTCCGTTTACATCTTGCAATAGGCGTCTAATACCTAATCGGACTAATTCGTGATCATCGACTAATAAAACTTTTATCAAAGTTGCTACCCTCGTTTGCAAGATTGAATGATTTGGCGGAGAGAGAGGGATTCGAACCCCCGGAGCCCTTACGAGCTCAACGGTTTTCAAGACCGCCGCTTTCAACCACTCAGCCATCTCTCCATCAACACAATTTTAATTTATTACAACTAGTTAAAGTATTAAAAATTATGATGAGCACATATTACAGCGATTGAGAGCGGTTATACAACCCATCTGATGGAATAAATTTTGTTGATTATATCATAAAAGCTTGATCTAAGGTCGCAAGTTCGTGAGTACCCCTATGATCGGGCCCCTCATAGGGGTAGTCGCTAACTTGCCTATTTTATATAAAACCACCCTTCGCTAGCTCAAAAGGTGGTGGTATATTGCTTCATAACTCTATGGTATCATCTTGGATTATCTTGAAAAACTCGCTTCCGGAGAATCGCATGCAATACAATGATATCAATGTAGTCCGTCGTGAAGGGTCGCTTCTTAGTACACATTCTGTGTTACGTAATACTTATCTTTTGCTCAGCCTTACTTTGTTATTTAGTGCTGCCACGGCTTATTATGCGGTTGTCACGCAAGCTGGTTTTAGTTTAATTATTACCCTGCTCTCCTTTGGGCTTTTGTTTGGGATTAGCCGGATGCGTAATAGCGCTTGGGGAATTTTAGGCGTATTTGCATTCACGGGTTGCATGGGTTATTCCATGGGTCCTTTGCTAAATCACTTTATTCGCGGTTATACAAATGGCGGTGAATTGATCATGACGGCTATGGCTGGCACTGGTTTAACA
>CAJCIZ010000005.1 GCA_903970525.1 Myxococcales bacterium
TTATGAAAGTGTGCGACTAAAAATAAACTGTTATGCACTTGAAAATCAACCGGTGGGACTGCCATCATCACGCCCGTCATACCGCCAATAGCAAAAGTGGTGAAAAACGCGATGACCCACAGCATGGGGGTCGAGAGAATAATGCGACCCTTATACATCGTAAATAACCAGTTAAATACTTTTACCCCAGTTGGAATGGCAATGATCATGGTAGTAATACCAAAGAAAGCATTCACATCAGCACCCGCACCCATCGTAAAGAAGTGATGTAACCACACGACAAATGATAAGAAAGTAATAATGGCTAGAGCATATACCATGGTCGTATAACCAAAGAGTTTCTTTTGGCTAAAGGTTGCGACGACTTCGGAGAAAACACCAAACGCCGGCAAGATCAAGATATAGACTTCAGGATGTCCCCACGCCCAAATCAGATTGACGTATAGCATCATATTGCCACCGGCAAAGTCAGTGAAAAAGTGCATACCCAAAAATCTATCCAACTCTAATAAGGCTAAGGTGACAGTCAAAATCGGAAAGGAAAGCGCCACTAAAATCATGGCACACAAGGCTGACCAGACAAACACCGGCATTTTCATTAAGTTCATGCCGTTGCAACGCATCTTCATAATGGTCGCGATAAAGTTGACACCAGCAAGTAAGGTGCCGACACCCGCAATTTGCAATGACCAAATGTAATAGTCTACACCCACTTGTGGACTGTAATAGAATTCCGATAGAGGTGGATAAGCCAGCCAACCCGTACCCGCAAAATTACCAACGACAAGAGAGACATTACAGAGCATAGCGCCGACGAAAGTTAGCCAAAAACTTAAGGAATTCAAGTAAGGATAAGCGACATCACGTGCCCCTATCTGTAGTGGCACGGCCATATTAAGCAACGCAAACATCATAGGCATGGCAACGAAAAAAATCATAATCACGCCATGCGCAGTAAAGATTTGATTATAGTGTTCCGGTGGCAAATAACCCAAGTTGCCACCCGCGGCAATGGCCTGCTGTGTACGCATGAGCATGGCATCTGAAAAACCACGCAGTAACATCACGCCAGATAACAGTAAGTACATGATCCCAATTTTTTTATGGTCAACGGTAGTCACCCACTCTGTCCAAACATACCGCCACTGCTTGTAATAAGTGAGCAGCCCTAAAACGACAACCGTAACGATCCCCATGAACAAACCCGCCGCCATAATAATTGGTGTGTGTAGTGGAATAGCATCGATAGTCAATTTTCCAAATATTAAATTTTTGAGCATACGTTTTTCCTAATCTAGTTGAGCGAATGTTGGAATTGGTTTTGATTCTCTCGCGGATGAACGGTTCCAGAGCTATTCATATACGTTGTTAAGACTTGCTGAAATAAGTCAGTCGCTACACCATTATAAAATTTAGGTTTATCAGCAATGCTGGGATTCAATAACGTATTATAAGCTTCCAATGTCAAGGGTTGTGACGATGCCTTGATTTGATCTACCCAGGCGTTCATTTGATCGTTTGTCACTGCATGAACCATAAAATGCATATCTGAAAAACCATCCCCATTATATTGGGTATTCAGACCAAGAAAGTCACCCGCCTCAGATGCAATCAAATGTAAGCGCGTGCGCATTCCAGCCATTGCAAAGATTTGGCTACCCAGTTGCGGAATGAAAAAAGCACTCATCGGCACATTATCCGCCGTCATCTGATACTCCACCTCGCGACCCACCGGCACCTCAACGACATTGACGGTAGCGATATTAAGCTCAGGATAGATGAATACCCATTTCCAAGGTAAAGCGATCACTTGTATAACCAATGGGGCTTGTGTCTGGCCTGGTATTTGGCTGTAAGGGTCTAAAAGTATTGTCTTTTTCCAGGTTAAAACTGCTAGCACAACAATGATAACACAAGGAATTCCCCACCACAGTGATTCCAGGAAGAAACTGTGACTCCAGTTGGGCTTGTAGTCTCTGGCTCGATGCGAAACTTGATAGTGATAGACGAAGGCAAAACTCATTACTATCACGGGCAAAACCACAATCATCATCAAAGCGAGCGTATCAAAAAATAATTTGCGTTCTTCGAATGCAATAATGCCTTTCGGATCGAGCAAACCAGATAATTGTTGTTTGCACGCTGTTAAGCTGACGAGCACAACTGCTAACGCTAGCCACTTTAATGGCGCAATAAATCGCATTTTTACAAATATATGCCAAATTTTAATCATGTTCTTACCCCACGGTCGAGAGCTTTTGATATTATTAGTAGTGTTATGATTTTAGGTAGTATTATTATATCTTTTGATTATGTGTCTTTGATAGGGATAATTGCTATGGATGATATACTCTTTGCACGTTGGTTTGGTTCGGTTTCAGTCATTTTATCTCTTGGTATACTGTTTAACCAAGAAGATGCGCGGGAAATGGCAAAAAACATGGTAAAAACCGAAACCGGTTACATCATGGGTGCCGTGTTTCCTGTTATTTTTGGTAGCTTATCGTTGATGTTTGCAAACAGTCTTGAAGTGGGCTGGTCTCTCGTTGTTACCTTGGTAGGAACTTCCACCTTAATCATAGGCATCTATCGCGCTTTATTTGTGGCCCATTGGAAAAAGATGATGTCAAAACACATCGAACAAATTCCATTTTTATTTAGTTTATTTGGTTTAATGCTTGGCGTCATCTTATTATATATTGGCTTCTTTTCGCATGCGTTTGATTATGCGAATAGTATCAGCTAGCTTGTGAATTAACGGGTGAGGATATGTTGAGTCATGCCGCGCTTTAATAGTATGGGCGCTGCCATCTTTAATAAGGCTTCGCAATGAGCCAGAATGAGAACGTAGAAATTTTCATTTAAGATGAAAGCTCAATTCAACTGGTGAGTCCCGTGTTCTAACACCAGAAATGCATTAATCTTAAAATAATTTTCCAAGCACTAATCACATTTTAAATTTAACGGTATTAGAACTGTCATTCTCATTCTTCTCATCAGCTGGCTCAAAACACTGTTCGATTTTATTAAGGTAGGTCAAAGCATTTTGATAGACACTTTTACGTTCTGTATTGGTATCCATTTTTATAAATAAATTAAGCGACGTGAGCAGGTTCTTGATTTTGCCTGACACCTCATCGATAGATTGATTTAATATCTTTGCATTGTCTGGCTTATCTCTCACCATACTGATAGTAGTGTTTAGCATGGTAAAATCAATTTCGCAGTGTCTGTCAAGAGTATAGTGACTGCCCTCAACCTTGAAAGTCTTTCTGCTTTCCGAGACCAGTTCGGGATCATCCCTGAATGCACTGATAGCCCGCTCTGTCTTGACCATCATCTGCAAAAAAGCGTACTGTTCTTTTTCATCAAATAACGCTTCTAAGTTACTCCTCGTAGTTGGCATCGCGACTCCTTAAATGGCGGATTCAAATATTATAGGATTATAATCTATTTTGGATACAGCATGAAGCATAGTGTCTTGCAAAAAAAGAAATAATCTCGCAACTAAATGAATAAATACAAGAAAAACAATAATCTGCTTGTTAAATTATCATCCGATTTTCCTATTCGTTTATCGTATTGATTCTTGAAATCGAATAAAATGCCATCAAGTCCACGCCCTTACAAAGAGGAGAAATTGATATTGAATTCTAGTCTGCGTCGTTTGAGTAAAAAGATTAGGCCTAAGTTATTAAATATTTTCTTTGGTTTTGTTCTCTTATTCTCTGGCATCGTTTTCCTCACACGCACTTATTTTGGTGCCAGCAAAGGGATGGTTTATTTCAAAGGAGAAGATCTCAAATCAACAGATATTGATTCAGACCCAGCAACAGTGACTTTCGCATCACTTGATACCATTTCGACTTTAGTTATTTTTTCTGCATTGCGTTTACCTGGATTGATTCATTACTTTTTTTATAATAATAGTAACGTAGATCTTGTTGTTGGAGATGAAAAAAGAACACGTCAATTGATAAAGTCTAGAAAAGCTCTCGTGCGTATCAATGATTATCTGTTTTATGTTGAAGAAAAAGTTGTAGATGGAAAAATTGAAGATACTATAGAGTTTCTGGACATTACGTCTGATAAGCGTAAAAATCTAGATCGCGTTCTCAAAAAGAGTTTACTCTATAAGAATACCCATTGCACATTAACAAAACCACAATGGCAATGGGCAGAAGAATATCTTAAACGCAAAAATCATATCCAAAATAAAAATGATGTGCATAAATATATTGGCATTTTCATTGGTAGGCTATTTAAATTCATTTTATATCCTAATCTTATTATTGCGAGCCAAACCGCGTTTCTAGGTACCGTCAAATCATGCAATAGTATTTATAAAAACGATGGGAATAAAGTTTTAAGTTTCGCTTTCGTCATAGGCTATGCGATTCAAAATTTATCATTCAATGTTAGGGGTGGCAAAGAATCTGCTGAATCTCTTGAAAGAAGAATTCGGACAGGAAAATTTAGCGAGCTGAAAGTCTGGCCAGCTATTTTCACAGCTGTCGCATCTATTCTTGCTGTGCTTGCAACTGCCGGCTACTATATTTTGGGTGTGGAAGGGTTAAAAGATATCCCTGGGATGGAATCATTTTATGATTAGATTGGCGATGAAGGTGAAAAGCAGTTTGAATTGATCATGCGTATTATTTCAGGCACTGTAGGATTGTTGTATTCTTTGATTGTTCCAGTTCCTAAAGTTTATGATGCATTTTCAGGCAGCTCACCCGTGAAATTTCCTGAGTGTTCATCTACTATATTGCGGACTCTGTCGTTTGGCTATATTGAAAATCTATACAAAGTTTATTTTTATACCTTATGCTTTTTAAGTACACGAACCTCTCAAGATCCTTACAGTACTGGTTATATTATTTTAATATCTTTAACGATGCTCAGTTCTATGATTAACGTTTTCTATTTTAATGCTTATTCACCTATTAAGGAGAGCATTCCGAAGGAATTAATCATAGACTTAGAGGATCCAAAGATTCAAGGTATAATAAAAGCATCTAACGCTAATCCCGCTCCTCTTGAATCAAAATAACCCGATCACAACATTGAGATTACCGGTGAATTAAATGATGATGATTATGCTGAGATGCATGCTCTAGCTTGCCAGAAAGCAGGAGTTAATTTATCTGTGTATCCAAAAATATGGGCGCCTCCTAGTTCTATTAGTATAAGTTATATGAATTATGCAACACCGACTCGCACGTCTCAGGTCCCTACAAATTTCCATCATCAAACAAATGGACATTTAACGAATGAGATATCACTGATTGAAATACATGCAAATGGGTATGCTAAATTGCCTTCAGGGCCACAATAGTTTCCATAAACACCTGCCACAACCCCACTGTCATCCCATTGTCACATTCGCTAGGATGCAATTTATAGTCTGGATGGGAATAGGATTTGTGATCTATTTTGGGTACAGCATGAAGCACAGTGTCTTGCAAAAAAGGAATGAATAAGCTAACTAACTGAATATAAACAAAAAAATTAATATCATTCTGATAATTCCTGGCCAATTTTGTCTGTTCAATTATTGTATTAATTCTTAAAATCGAATAAAATACCGCTCGACATACAAAACGAAAAACGATGGATAATTAAAAAATGCTATCAAGTCAGCGCCCTTTCAGAAAGACGAGGCCTCCGTTTGTCAATTCAAGTCTGCGTCGTTTAGGCAGAAAGATTAGGCCTAAATTATTCAATACTGCCTTTGCTTTCGTCCTCTTATTCTCCGGTATCGTTTTCCTGACCCGCACTTATTTCGGTGCCAGTAAAGGAATGGTTTATTTAAAAGGGGAAGATCTCAAATCAACGGATATCGATTCCGACCCAGCAACAGTAAATTTCGCATCATTTGATACCTTTGCAACTTTATTTATTTTTTGTGCATTACGCTTACCCGGATTAATTCATTACTTTTTTTATAATCATAGTAAAGTTGATCTTGTTGTTGGCGATGGGCTGGGTAAGAGTCAATTGATAAAATCAAAAACATCATTAGCTCGTATCAATAATTATTTGTTTATGGTTAAAGAAAAAATCAAAGATGGCAAAATAACAAATAACATCGAACTCATAAAAATATCACCTTCATCACTTAAGCAATTCGATAGTGTCCTCAATAAAAGTTTACTGTCCAACAATTCTCATAGAACCTTGACCACACCTGAATGGAAATGGGTACAAAAACATCTTGGCCTCACACTAGAACATATTCACGACAAAAGTGTGGCACATGGATACGCTGGCAGATTTGTTGGCGGAGCATTTAAATTCATTTTATATCCCAATCTTGTTATTGCGAGTCAAAGTGCATTTTTAGGGACTGTCAAATCATGTGATAGTATTTATAGAAATAGTGGGAATAATGGCTTAAGTTTCTCTTTCATCATAGGTTATGCCATCCAAAACTTATCTTTTAATGTTAAGAATGGCAAAGAAAATGCTGACTCGCTTGAAAGAAAGATTCGAGAAGGAAAATTAAGCGAACTGCAAATTTGGCCTGCAATCTTCACAGGAGTTGCCTCTATTTTTGCCGTATTTGCAACTGTCGGTTTTTATGTTTTGGGTGTAGAAGGGTTAAAAGATATACCAGGCATGCAATCATTTTATGATGTGATTGGCGATGCTGGTGAAAAACAATTTGAATTGATCATGCGGATTATTTCTGGAGTCGTGGGATTATTATATCCTTTGATTGTGCAAGTTCCGCCTATTTATGATGCGTTTTCTGGCGGCACTCCTGTACAATTCCCTAGTGTCTCCTCTCCTACATTGCGGACTCTCTCATTTGGCTATCTTGAGAATTATTATAAAGTTTATTTTGCAACATTATGCTTTTTTGGATTATTAGACGCATTTGGTGGTGCAACAGCAAATGGTTACAGTGACGGACATTTCTTAAGTACACGAACCTCACAAAATCCTTACAGTCCTGGTTATGTCGCTTTAATATCCTTAACCATGCTCAGTTCTATGATTATGGTTTTTTATTTTAATGCGTATAGTCCTGCTAAAGCGAATATTCCTAAAGAATTGATGATTGATTTAGACAGTCCAGAGATTAAAGCACAAATAGAAAAATTTATAGCAGATCCCACTGATCTAGAAACTAAAGAACTGAATCACAGCGTTGAGATCACGGGTGATTTAGATGATGCTGATGAATATTCTGAGTATTATTTGTTAGAAGATCATTTTCCTGAGCCTAGTGATGAAATGGAAGCTAAAGAGTCTATGCGTCAGACCTCTGTTGCTATTGTTGCTAATGGTCATGCTTCCACTAATGGAAATACTTCTACTCCTGAAGCGATAGAAATGCGGTCTAGCTCTACAAGTTATATGAATTATTCGACACCAACGCGTACAACACAAGTCCCTGCTAATTTCCATCATCAGTCGAATGGACTTGCGAATGGGGCACCATCTAACAAAACAAATTCGAATGGGCATATTACATTAGACCCTTATCCTACTGTCACGCCGCACAAGTATTTTTAGGCATAAAAGTTCTATAGCTTTGTCATGCCAGCGTGCTTTTAGCTGGCATCCAGCCCTTTGTGTGCTCGGGCGTTGCCTGTGTAATGGAAAGATGGATGCCAGCTAAAAGCACGCTGGCATGACAGATCCGTTTTAATTCACACGTTGTGGTTATACATGCTTATTTTTTGCTATTCATTGTGCTCGCAGTAACTGCCAAATTCACTTTAGACTGCGACTGCTTTTGCAGATAATTTGAAATATATTGCCCAGCACTCACTAACTTTTTCAAGTCCACGCCAGTCTCAATACCTAATCCATTCAACAGGTACAACACATCTTCACTCGCAACATTCCCCGTCGCACCTTTGGCATACGGACATCCACCCAAACCAGACACAGAACTATCTACCACATGAACACCACATTCTAACGCCACATAAATATTCGCTAACGCCTGTCCATACGTATCATGGAAATGTACCGCTAATTGTTCAACAGGAATTTTTTTCTTTACGGTTTCTAACAGAATTTTAGTTTTAGCCGGTGTCCCGACCCCAATCGTGTCACCTAGTGAAATTTCATAACAGCCTAGCTGCAATAATTTCTCTGCTAAGTCTGCCACCGCATACGGTGAAATTTCACCTTCATAAGGACACCCCAACACACAAGAAAGATAGCCTCGCACGCGTATATTGTTTGCTTGCGCAGCCGTGATCACTTCTGCGATACGGGCCACACTTTCCGCGACGGTACAGTTTGTATTATGTTGACTGAATTGTTCTGACGGCGTTGTGAAGACAGCAACTTCTTTCACACCCGCAGCAAGCGCTGCTTTAAATCCCGCTAAATTCGGCACTAATACAGGATAGCTCACGCCTTTCTTTTGCGTGATACCTTGAAAAACACTGAGATTATCTGCGAGTTGCGGTACCCATTTTGCTGAAACAAAGCTAGTCGCTTCAATCACAGAAAGTCCTGTATCAGACAACGCATTGATGAATGCGATTTTAATATCAGCAGGCACTAGCGTCGCTTCGTTTTGCAAACCATCGCGTGGACTCACTTCTACCATTTTCACGAATGTGGGAAATGACATTATCGTTCATCCCAGTTTGGTGTTCTTTTTTCTAAAAATGCTTTTAATCCTTCATGCGCGTCTGCAGACGTTCGTACTGTTGCTAAGTGCTCGGCCGTGAAATGCAACAAAGCATCTGATATTTTTTCATGCGCAATACGGCGCAGTAAGATTTTTGTTTCTGTTAACCCGTTAGGGCTTTGATTCAACAAAGTTTCAGCTATTTCTTTGCCTTTTTTTTCTAACATCTCTGGCTTGCAAACTTGATGAATTAATCCTATGCGATGCGCTTCTGCTGCATTAAATTTTTCTGCTGTTAAAAAATAATAACGTGCCATGCGTTCGCCTATTGCTGCAACAACATAAGGGCTAACAACAGATGGCGCAATACCCATTTTGACTTCTGAAAAAGCAAATGTCGCGTTTTCTGTAGCAATGGCAATATCACTGGCTGCGATAATCCCTAAACCACCTCCCATCGTCACACCATGAGTTAACACAATCACGGGTTTGGGAAATTGCTGTATGTGTTGCATGAGTGTGGCGAGTTGTGTGGCATCATGAATATTTTCTTCTTTAGTGCTTTGCGCGACTTTTTGCATCCAGCCAATATCTGCACCTGCGCAAAAATGCTCGCCTTTAGCTTTAATCAGCAAAACATTTATTTTAGAATCACTGGCCAGTTTTTTTAAAGCCACTATCAGTTCATGCACGACGGCATTATCTAAAGCATTACATTTTTCAGGTCGATTTAAGGTAATCGTTGCAATACGCTCTGATGTTGAGACTACAATTGTCATGCTTCACATCCTAAATAAGCCAAACTGCGTAGGTAAAATCGGCGCATTTAATGCCGCTGACAAGCTCAGACCTAATACTTTGCGTGTGTCTATCGGATCGATGATGCCATCGTCCCAACATCTCGCGCTGGAATAATATGCATGCGCTTGCCTATTATATTGTGCCAGTATGGGAGATTTTAAAGACTCTTCTTGTTCTGCACTCCATGCTTCACCTAAGCGTTCTTTTTTCTCACGTGTGACTTGCGCCAAGACATTCGCCGCCTGCTCACCACCCATTACAGCAATCCGTGCATTAGGCCACATCCATAAAAAACGCGGTTCATACGCACGACCACACATTGCATAATTGCCTGCGCCATAACTGCCACCAATAATCACCGTTAATTTCGGCACTTTCGCACACGCAACGGCGGAAACTAATTTAGCACCATGTTTTGCAATGCCTTCTGCTTCTACTTTACTGCCTACCATGAAGCCGGTGATATTTTGTAAAAAAATCAGTGGAATATTACGCTGACAACATAATTCAATAAAATGCACACCTTTCAAAGCAGAGTCTGAAAATAAAATGCCGTTATTAGCAATGATACCTACAGGCATTCCATACAAATGTGCAAATCCACACACTAAAGTTTTGCCATATTGTGCTTTAAATTCTTCAAATTCAGAACCATCCACAGTACGCGCAATGATTTCGCGCACATCGAAGGGATACCGCGAATCGGCAGGGATGACGCCATACATTTCTTTAGGATCTAACAAAGGTTCGCGTGGTTCACGTAAAACCAGTGGATTATTTTTTTGATGATTTAAATTGGCGATAAGTCGTCGCGCAATGTGTAAAGCATCTTTATCATTTTCAGCGTAATAATCAGCGACACCGGAAACTCGACAATGCACATCTGCACCACCTAACGCTTCTGCTGTGACCACTTCACCTGTTGCTGCTTTCACTAAAGGCGGCCCTGCTAAAAAAATCGTGGCTTGGTTTTTCACCATAATACTTTGATCAGCCATAGCAGGAACGTAAGCACCACCCGCTGTACAAGATCCCATGACCACTGCAATTTGTGGAATCCCTTGACTAGACATCGTCGCTTGATTGAAGAAAATCCGCCCGAAATGATCTTCGTCAGGAAACACTTCATCTTGCTTAGGTAAATAAGCGCCGCCTGAATCGACTAAATAAACACAAGGGAGACGATTGGTTTGCGCGATTTTTTGCGCGCGTAAATGTTTTTTGACGGTAATAGGATAATACGTGCCTCCTTTTACGGTGGCATCGTTGACGACTAACATACATTCTATGCCGTGTATGCGACCTATACCGGTGATAATTCCGCCAGCTGGTAGGGCATCTTCATACATTTCATAGCCCGCAAACGCAGACAATTCTAAAAATTCTGTGTCAGGATCTAATAATTGTTTAATGCGTTCACGCGGTAATAATTTTCCATGTTCATGATGACGCTCGTGAGCCGTTTTACCACCGCCTTGCTCTATATGCGCGATTTTTTTTTGAAAATCTTGCACCAATTTTTGCATGGCTTGTGTGTTATTTTGATAGGCTTCACTTTTTAAATCGATTTGCGTTTGCAACATGGTCACACCTCACTACTACCTGTCTTCATGAAAAAGTTCTCGCCCGATTAACATACGACGAATCTCTGATGTGCCGGCACCGATTTCATATAATTTTGCATCTCGTAATAAACGTCCGGTGGGAAATTCATTGATATAACCATTGCCACCTAAGCATTGAATGGCTTGTAATGCCATCCATGTGGCTTTTTCTGAGGTATAGAGAATCACGCCTGCAGAATCTTTACGCGTTAAAGTACCCTGATCACAAGCACGCGCCGCGGTATATAAATAAGAACGCGAAGACATGAGTCCAACATACATATCGGCTAATTTCGCTTGCATCAGTTGGAATTCACCAATGGCAGTGCCGAATTGTTTGCGCTCATGCACGTAAGGCAAAACGATATCCATACACGCTTGCATAATGCCTACTGGGCCTGCGGCGAGAATTAAACGTTCTTTGTCTAATCCACTCATTAACACTTCTGTGCCGTGGTTCACTTGACCTAAAATATTTTCGGCGGGAACGATACAATCCTCAAACACTAATTCACAGGTATTTGATCCACGCATGCCTAATTTATCGAGTTTTTGTGCGGTAGAAAATCCTTTGAAGCTTTTTTCAATGATAAATGCGGTAATACCATGCGAACCGGCTTCTTTATCTGTTTTGGCATAGACAATAATGACATGAGCATCGGGACCATTCGTAATCCACATTTTTGTGCCATTTAAAACATAGTGATCGCCTTTTTTATCTGCGCGTAATTGCATGCTAATCACATCAGATCCAGCTTGTGCTTCACTCATGGCTAACGCGCCTACCCATTCGCCACTGCATAATTTGGGGAGATATTTTTTCTTTTGGGAAGCGTTACCGTTTAAATGAATTTGATTCACGCATAAATTTGAATGTGCACCATAGCTTAAACCAATGGAGGCGGATGCTCGGCTAATTTCTTCCATGGCGACGGCATGTTCAAGATACCCTAACGCCGAACCACCGAATTCTTCAGCGACCGTAATCCCGAGTAAACCCATGTCGCCTAGTTTTTTCCATAAATCAGCGGGAAAAAGATTATCTCTATCAATGTCTGCCGCACGAGGCGCAATTTCTGCTTGTGCGAAATGGCGGACTGAGTCACGCAGCATGTCAGCGGTTTCGCCTAGGTAGAAATTTAAGGATGTCATTGATACTCCCAAGTAAAATAGTCTGCCATACCCGCGCAGGCTCGAATCCATTTTTCCGTGTCTCTCAACTACATGAGTGCCACAGTAGAGATGGATTCCCGCTTACGCGGGAATGACATGACGGTATCACTTCGCACCGTCGTTTCCCGCTTGTTCCAAGTCTTTAATCACTGCTGCCAAAAACCGTGTCGCTTCACCACCCGTCACTGCTCTATGATCAAAAGTCAGTGACAGCGGTGCAATTTTTCTAATCGCCATTTTACCTTCATACACAGCCACCGCTTCGCGCATTTTTCCACAGCCTAAAATTGCAACCATAGGTGGAATCACAATTGGTGTTGCATAACGACCAGCAATCATGCCGTAATTAGACAAAGTAATTGTCGCACCTTGTAATTCACCCGGTGTCACTGTGCGTGACTTCACAGATTTTTTAAACGCATCAATGCTCGCACGCCAGTCTTTAGCGGTGTAGTTCGCAATATCTTTGATAACAGGCACAAATAAACCTTCTTCTGTATCCATCGCTAATCCCAGATTAATTTCGGGAAACAAGCGACGCTCTAAAGATTTACCATCAAACCAAGCATTCAATGCAGGCTCAGCTTTAACACCAGCCACGATCGCGCGCATCAGACTAGCCGTCATATCTGTCTCACTTGTCCAATGCGTGACATCAGCATCTTCAATAATGGTCACAGGTACAATTTCTTGATGCGATTGAGCCATACCTATCGCCATCGCTCTGCGTACACCATGTAATTTTTCAGCTTGTGTGATGCCACCGCTTTTTTGCGAGGCAAAATTTTTCACATCTTCTTGCGTAATTTGTCCTTGCGGACCTGTTGCAGTGACTGTATTTAAATCGACATTTAATTGCTTTGCTAACGCGCGTACGGCGGGCATCGCTTTGACACTGGTGGCTTGTTGTTTGGCCGTGCCAATAATGACGTCGCCTTCTTCTAAACGCTGCGAGCTTTCTTCTAAGCTACCCACTACAGAGCCTTTATCTTTTTCCGCACTTTCGTATTCCACTAAAGGAGCGCCAGTGTTAATCACATCACCCACTGCGCCATATAATTTTTTAATTGTACCGGCTTGCGGTGATGGGACTTCAACAACAGCTTTCGCTGTCTCCATACACACTAGCGGTTGATCGACAGTGACACTATCACCTTCTTTCACACGCCACTCACGAATTTCCGCATCCGCAAGACCTTCTCCTAAATCGGGCAAATTAAATATTTTCATGCAAATTCCATCACATTGTTAACAGCTTCAATAATTTGTTGCTCACTGGGTAAATAAAATTTTTCTAATCGTGCGTACGGCACTATCGTGTCAAAGCCTGTGACGCGTTGCACTGGCGCTTTTAAAAACATAAGTCCACGTTCAGCAATTTGGGCAGAAATATCAGCGCCTACACCACAAGTGCGTGGTGCTTCATGAATAATGACACAGCGGCCGGTTTTTTCGACAGATGCTAAAATCGTGTCGATATCCAGTGGTTTGATAGTCGCAACATCTATGACTTCTGCACTAATACCTTCTTTCGCTAATGCGTCTGCAGCCGCTAAGGTTTCTTTCATCATCGCGCCCCATGCAACTAACGTGACATCTGTCCCCACTCGTAAAGTGAAACACACATCTAGCGGTAAGGCTTTACCGTCATCAGGTACGTCTTGTTTAGACCAACGATATAAACGCGAGGGTTCAAGAAAAATAACGGGATCAGGATCACGTATGGATGCTAATAACAAACCATAAGCACGTGCCGGCGATGAAGGAATGACTACACGTAATCCCGGTGTATGCGCAAACATCGCTTCTGTGCTTTCTGAATGATGTTCGGGTGCGCGAATGCCACAACCATAAGGTGCGCGAAACACGACAGGACAAGTCAAACGCCCACGTGTGCGATTACGAATGCGCGCTGCATGATTAATGATTTGATCTAATGCAGGATAAATAAATCCCATGAATTGAAACTCAGCAACCGGTTTTAATCCTTGTGTTGCCATGCCAATTGAAATACCTGCGATCATCGATTCAGCTAACGGTGTGTCACGCACTCGCTCAGAACCAAATTTATCTAACAATCCCAGTGTTGCACGAAAGACACCGCCGTTTTTGGCTACATCTTCGCCTAATACAATAATATTAGGATCGACACCCATTTCATAAGCGAGTGCCTGTGTGATTGCTTCTAATAGTGAAATATCAGCCATGCGCAGGCACCTCTTTTTTTAAGAGTGTTTCACGTTGTTCTGCATAAATATCCGGTAATCGCGCATATAAATAATCGAAGATCGATTCCAAAGGCTGCGGCGGTGTATTGAGGTACTCTGTGACAGCTTCCTCTACTTCTGCCGCACACGCTTCATGACATTTTTTATCTTGTTCTTCAGTCCACAGTTTATTGTTTTCTAAATAACGTCGTAAGCGCGCAACAGGTTCTTTCTTCCATTCTATCTCACGTATTTCTTGAGGCTCATAACGCGTGGCATCATCGGCTGTGGTGTGATCATGATGTCGATAGCACACTAATTCTAATAAGGTAGGCTCATTTTTTTCGCGCGCTTTTTGTAACGCAGCTGCAACGCGATCGCGCACGGCAATCACATCATTGCCATCGACTTGCTCACCGGAAAAACCTGCGGCAATGGCTTTTTGTGCGATGGTTTGTGCTGCGGTTTGCGCGCTGCGCGGAACGGAAATAGCCCATTGATTATTGCTGACAACAAAAACAACGGGTAATTGCCAACTGCCTGCGACATTCAGCGCTTCGTAAAAATCGCCTTCAGAGCTGCCACCATCCCCTGTGACTGTTAAGACTGCGCGTTTTTGATGACGAATTTTAAATGCTGTTGCAATACCTGCGGCATGTAATGGCTGGCTACCCACTGGTACGCTAAAAGGAAAATCATCTTTATCCGCACTAAAAACATTGCCACGCTCATCACCACCCCAATACAAAAGATATTCAGATAATTTCACACCACGTTGTAGCAGTGTGCCAATATCACGGTAGTAAGGAACATAAATATCTGTCTTGGCTAATGCATTCCCCATCCCCACAAACACTGCTTCTTGTCCGCGTGTCGATGGATACGTGCCAAGTTTTCCGGTTCTTTGTAAAGCAATCGCTTTGGCATCAAAGGTACGGACTAATACCATTAAGCGATAGAGATGAAGTAACTGTTCTGGATCTTTGGCAAATTCAGGCAAAGGAGCGACGACCGCGCTCTCTTCATTCAAATACTGGTAATAAGGCACTTCAAAACGAGCAATCACTTCCACGTGTGGCACTCCTTTCCATTGCTTTCAGGGTACTCAGCTGCATATATAGAGTCAAGCAGACTAGTTTGGCTCCAGCTTATCTTACCTCAATTATATCAATAATTACATAATATTCAACAACTTATAAACTAACAGCCCACCCTCGATCCATGCTAAAATATGAGTATACAGTTCGATACCTGGCAAGGAGTTCAGCCGTGCATCACTGGGTCAGAGGGTTAATGCTCATTGTGCTTTCTGCCACACTTACCTGTGCTATGTCTCTCGCTCAAGCGCAAGATGATATGGATAGTGAACCTTCATACGAACCTGCAACAGCATACAACCCCAGCCCAGCGCCAACTAGCACCACTGTCAGCGAGAAAAACTACACTGGCTTACTCGAAGCGTTGCCACTGTATGAAAGCGGCATCAGCAACCCCTGGCCTATCGTCCCTGAAACTCAACGCATTTTAAAACCCGGTTCAAAAAATCCTGCCGTGTTAAACCTAGAAGAACGTTTAAAACGAACGCGCGATTTACCAGAAACGTATCCCGGAAAAAGATACTACGATAGAAATGTCGCAGAGGCTGTTAAAGTATTTCAGTGGCGCCATGGTTTACATGTCGATGGCGTTGTCGGTAAAGATACACTCAATGCGCTCAATGTCCCAGCCGAAGTCCGTGTCAAACAACTGCGCTTGAATATCAAACGCTGGGAAGACTTATCGACAAAATTAGGCCATCGTTATCTCATGGTAAATATCCCTGAATTTCGTTTACATTTGATTGATAACGACCAAGAAGCTTTAACCATGAAAGTGGTTGTAGGCAAACCAGAACTGCAGACACCGCAATTGACCTCAAGTATTACACGCATTGTCTTTAACCCACCGTGGAATATTCCACGCAAAATCGCACAAAATGATATCGTGCCTAAAGTTATTGAAAACCCCTCTTATTTAAATGAAAACAGCATCCGAATTTTTAATAGTGAAGAATCGGATGCTTATGAAATCAGCCGATACGATGTGGACTGGCGTGATGCGAAATCAAATGGCTTTCAATATCACTTACGACAAGATCCCGGTGAGAAAAATGCATTAGGCATGGTGAAATTTGAGTTTCAAAATACGGACAGTGTTTACCTGCATGACACACCGGCAAAAAATTTCTTTAGCCAAGATTATCGCGCGCTCAGTCATGGCTGTGTGCGTTTAGAAAAACCTTTCGCCTTGGTCAGTTATTTTATTCAAAATGATCCGCGTATCGATGAAACAGGCGTGCAAGAAAGATTAGACCGTGGCACAACAAGTTATTTTCGTGTGCAAGCACCGCTGCCGATTATTATTACGTATCTCACCGCTTGGATAGACGATCATGGTTTGGTGAATTTTCGGGATGATCTTTATCAGATAGATAATCCCGCGCCGATCCCAGATCAAGTCCAGGGCGGCACGATGACTAATATTGATAATTAAACGTCTTTTGCTGGCGCGGCAATCTAAGTAGGCTGTCAGTTGAGCTTGGATTGCCGCGGCTGAGCGCTTTGCAGCCTCGCAATGACAGTAGTGTGATATTGTCGACTAAATATAGCATCCATAGGACTGTACATACATTACCTTTGGAAATAATCTTTCAACATCACTCTTTGCAAGGCGACTTTCAATCTCTGCACGACAATTGTTGAGTTCATTTTTAAACGTTGTGGAATCTTTAAATTTATCACATAACTGAAAGACATATCCCCCATCAATCAGCCGAGTTAATGCTTTGTACTGTTCTTCTGTTCTATATTTATCGCTGATTATTACGTTATTCATGCCGTTTTGATCATAACGTCCTAATTTATCCAATAACACTTTATTTTTTAAGACGAGCACTGCAACTTTTTCGTCTTTTAATGCTTCAGCCAGTAATGTATCTGCATTAAGTTTTTTATAAGTTTCAATATCTTTCTCTTCTTTTTGCTGAGTCAGCGTTTTGTCAAAAAAAGCTTTGTTTGCAGAATTTTGACTTTGATCACCTGTCGATGAAGGTGGCGTTAACAAGGATGATGATAATGACATAAGGAGCTCCTCAATCAATTTTTAGTATAGGGTACCCCTCAACCGTATCGAATTTTTTTCTTGATTGCAAGCGTAAAATTACTGTAACGCTACAACAATACAAACTTAATCCTCCCCTTTGGGCAAATTTTTGGTAAAATCCTTGAAAAGATAAGGAACTAGCAAATGAACCTAGCCAGTTTACGCCTCAAGAAAAACGAAGACCGCCGCCTGCGATTGGGGCATGTCTGGATTTATAGTAATGAAATTGATACCAAAGCAACGCCACTCAAAGACTTTGAGCCTGGTCAGGTGGTCAGCGTTCAAGCCCATGATAAAACACCCCTCGGCATCGCTTATATCAACCCTAAATCATTAATTTCCGCACGCTTGATCAGCCGAGATATCAACATCCCATTTGACCTTGAGCTTATGACACAACGCATCCTCGCCGCCCATCAGTGGCGAAAGCAATTCTTTATTAAACCTTATTATCGCCTGGTCTTTGGTGAAAGCGATGGTCTCCCAGGTCTTGTCATCGATCGCTTTGGGGATCATTTTGTCGCCCAACTGAATACCGCCGGCATGGAAGTGAAAAAAGACCTGATCGTTGCCGCATTACGTAGCATATTTCCTGATATGCAATCCTTATTATTTCGCAATGACAGTGCTTCGCGTTTGCATGAAGGGTTAGAGACTTATGTTGAAGCAGGATTTAACACACCGCCAGAACGTGTGATGTTAGAAGAAAATAATACGATGTTTTATGCGCCCCTCTGGCAAGGTCAAAAAACCGGTTGGTTTTACGACCATCGATTCAATCGCTCGCAATTAAAAAATTATGTGGCAGGAAAACGCGTGTTAGATGTTTTCAGCTATCTCGGTGGCTGGGGTATTCAAGCGGCGACAAGTGGCGCCAGTGAAGTCGTGTGCGTGGATTCTTCCTCATTGGCAATCGATTGGATAAATGAAAATGCGACATTAAATCATGTCGCTGAAAAAGTCCGTGTGATTTGTGACGATGCTTTTGATGCTTTAAAAAAATTGTTACAAGCACAAGAAAAATTTGATGTCATTATTTTAGATCCACCTGCTTTTGTAAAAAAACAAAAAGACAGGAAAGAAGGTTTACTTGCGTATCAACGTATCAATGAAGCTGCGCTAAAAATATTAAAACCGAGTGGCATACTGATTTCATGTTCTTGCTCTATGCATGTTGCGTATGATGATTTGATTCAAGTCTTACGCCGTGCCAGTTATAACACAAATTGTGAATCTCAGATTGTAGAACGTGGCCATCAAGCACAAGATCATCCCGTGCATTTAATGATTCCAGAAACAGATTATTTAAAGATGATTATTGTGCGCAAAAACAGTTAGAAGAAGATGACAGGGAAGATGCAAAACACCTCCCCTGAGCATAGTGTTATTTTCTCTTGGTTTTGGTCTTTTTCTTTTTCGCTGGCATGGTGAATCTCCTTAAGAAGTTGAAAAAGTATCGCCCGACAGACTCGAGCAATTTCATTATAACTATTTATTCTGCTTTGTGAATAGACAAAATCAATTTGTGCAAATAAGTTTTGAAATTTGCGCACTCGCTTCAGGGTAATTACTGAGACTACTTAGTAGCTCTACGTGTATTTTTTGCTGGCGGCGCTTTTTTATCTGTGTCATCACTTTCATTTTTTTTATCTGGAATTGTTGTGCCAAGAAATTTTGTATCAACAGGCAAGACTAACCAACCTTTGGCAGCAGCAGATCCTTCGAAATATTTAAATAGCGCACGCACTGACTTGCTTAAACGAACGTCTTTGATACCCATATTATCGCCCTCCCTTGGGCTTATCCAGGATCCTCCATCATCCTGGATAAGTCAGAATCAATTAATTCTGAACCAATACTTTGCTATTCAAGGTGTACGCGACTTCTAATATTTTTAGCGCTTCATACAATTGGAAATCTTGTTGTGCTAAATCCGAGAAATCTGGATGGTTGCCCATTAAGATATCTTTTGCAGGATCCGCATTTTTACCTTTCAAGTGATTCTTTAATTCAAATTCGCGGATAGGTCCCATAATTAATGTGTCTGGATTATTGCTGGTGACTTTAAGATTTTCGACAGTCACATCAGGTTTAATCCCTTCATTTTGAATTTGTCGACCGGCTGGTGTGTAATAAAGCGCAGTCGTTAATTTTAACGCGTGTGTTTTATCTAATGGAATCACTGTTTGCACGGAACCTTTACCGAAGCTGCGAATACCAACGATGATCGCGCGATGATAATCTTGCAACGCACCTGCAACAATTTCAGAAGCAGACGCACTGCCTTCATTGACTAATACAATTAAAGGCATGCCTTTTAAGATATCGCTTGAATCAGCTTTGGCCTGGTACTGCATTTGGGGTAAATGGCCTTTGGTATACACAATCATCTTTTGAAATTCATGCAGAGAGTTGCTATCTAAGAATGCATCGACAACTTGCACAGCGCTATCCAGCAAACCACCTGGGTTATTTCTTAAATCAAGCACCAAGCCTTTTAATTTACCATTGGAAGAGGTTTGTAAATTTTGAATGGCGTCACGCATCAATTTCGCCGTGGGTTCTTGGAATTGACTAATGCGGACGTAACCAAAGTCATTGTCCAGCATTTTGCTTTTCACGGTATCAATATGAATGGTGTCACGGGTTAAATCATATTTGAAAGGTTTGCTTTCACCTTTACGTAAGACTGTTAATAAAATCTTTGTCCCTTTAGGACCATGGATTTCATTCACAGCGTCATTCAGAGACATATTGCTCACCAATTTATTATTGATAGCAACAATGTAATCACCGGATTTCACACCTGCTTTAGCGGCAGGGGTATCATCAATTGGGCTAATGACTTTGAGTACATCATATTCGCTGGTCACTTCAATCCCAATGCCACCAAACTCCCCGCTGGTTTCCATTAATAAGGTCTTATAAGCATCGGAATCTAAATATTCGGAATGAGGATCTAATCCAGCCACAATACCGCGAATGGCATTTTCTAACAGCTTTTGTTCATTGACGGGTTTGACATAGAATTCATTAATCAGTGCAATAGCATTGGTAAACCGCGTCACATCGTTTTGTTGTAAGGTGGCATCTTTGCCAGTGACAGGTTTAGCAGCCAAAGCTTCATCGGCATCGGCGGCAAATACACTGAGGGGCATTGAGAGAAAACAAACGACTAAAAACCCGAAAAGTCTGCTGATAAAAGTAGCGTTCATCATGATAGTCCTTTGTTGGAGACCGAAGTCCGATACCTTAATTATAGCGCAAATCAGAAAAATGGAAGGTTATATGCAGAAAAATCAATGGCTTCTATTTGTACAAGTTTTATCGGGATCTGCCATAAATCAAGGGGTTGGAGTCATTGCCCCTCACTCAAGCCTTCATTTTATTTATGCTTGATATAATTTATACTGTGTGAGCATCTTTAAATGAGGAGCCGTTCGTGAAACAAGACACCAGTGAAAGAAAAATAGTCATAGAACAAAATAAACGATTTTCCCAATCTTGCTTATGGCGCATGCAGCGCGAATATTTCGACAAAGAAGGGATTAATGCTTGGGTCAACCAAGTCCCTTTTTACATCACTAGCAACCCTTATATAGCCAAATGTTATGCAGAAATCGTCATGTCATTCATTCGTGACACAATTAAAACTAATCCAGAAGCCAAAAAGAATCCTTTCTATATATTAGAATTGGGGACAGGCTCGGGGAGGTTTAGTTATTACGTCTTAAAAACGATTGCTGAATTACAAAAATCGCTGGGACTGGAAGACGTCTCAATTTGTTACATCATGAGTGATTTTACAAAACATAATATTCAATATTATGAAACCCATCCCGCGTTAATACCTTTTATTGAAAAAGGCATGGTGGATTTTGCACTCTATGATATGGAAACAGAGCGGCCGATTACGTTGCTGAAAAAAAATATTCGTCTCGGCACAGACACTTTAGTAAATCCTTTGATTGTGTTTGCCAATTACATTTTCGACACCATTTCACACGACTCATTTGCCGTACATGATGGCAAGCTATATGAACTCTTGCTCACAATTTCCACACCTGAAAATAATATGCATGACAACAAAGCCGTAGAAATGGATAAGCTGTCGATTGATTATGGTGTGCATGAGGTCAAAGGCTCTTATTACAATGATCCGCATTTGGATTCGATTTTGGATCTTTATAAAACCTCTTTGAATGATACCAGTTTCCTCTTTCCTATCGGTTCCATTCACGCCATCAAATTACTGAAAAAATTAGCGCAGAATAAATTATTTATCATCTCTTCTGATAAAGGCTATAGCGCGATGGAGCAACTCGAGAATCTAGGCCATCCTACCTTGTCATTCCATGGTAGTTTTTCCATGATGGTCAACTTCCATGCGATTGCGACTTATTTTAAAAACAGTGGTGGAGATTATTTCTTACAGACACCGCGTAAAGGGATTAAAACATCGGTTTTCTACACAGAAGCGCTCGCGCATACGATGCCAGAAACACGTGTAGCGATTGAGAAATATGTGGAAGGATTAAGTCCCGCTGATTATTTCACTTTGCATAGACGCATGAGTGATGCGTTTCAAGAATGCAGTTTAGATACCATTGCTGCGCATTTGAATTTCACCGGTTGGGATCCGCATATTTATTTGAAATTGGCCTCACGCGTGAATTCATTGGTGGGCGAATCTGACGCCGATACTGTTAATTTTATCGCCAATAATTTACATAAAATGGCAGCCAACTATTATTACATGCCAAAATCAGATTGCGTGTTATTTGAAATTGCCGTGTACTTCCATTCCATTAAACGTTATGACGATGCATTAAAATATTATCTAGAAGCCAAAAAATTTGTTGGCGAACAATTTGGGTTATATTACAACTTAGCATTATGCCAACATCACCTAGGCCATAATGCTGATGCATTAGAAAATTTCAAGCAAGCGCTTAAGCAAGATGAAAACTCAAAAGAAACTCAGGAATGGGTGACTTATATTGAGAAAGCGTTGGCGGAGAAGTCATAACTGAATAACGCCTATCAATGTCGTCGTGTAACTTGCCAGAGGAGCACGGCGACATTTCATCCCGATCGGGACTCTTTCGTGCTAAAGACCATCAATACCTAATAAATCATCCCGATCAGGACGAATAACATGATTAAAAATGCCAAAGATTTAGGCAGACTGATTCGAATAACCCGCAAAAAAGCTAAGCTAACTCAAGCCGAACTGGCTGCTGCCTCTGGTATTGGTGAACGCTTTGTTAGAGAGCTTGAGAAAGGGAAGCCTAGTTGTCAATTAGATAAAGCATTACTGGTTGCCCATATGTTAGGAATTAAACTCGAGGCTATATTGCCTCCATCTTTAGGATGAGCACAATGGAAAAAAAGCAATTATCTGTAAGACTCTATGGTGAGCCAATTGGTCAGCTCGAACAATTACAAACGGGTAAAGTTGTTTTTTCATATGACAAAGATGCAAAACAAGCTATCTCCATGAGTCTGCCATTACGTGAACAACCATACAGTGATTTGAGTTGTGAAGCTTATTTTGGTGGGCTCTTACCCGAGAGCGAACATGCTAGAAAAATGATTGGAAAACAATTTGGCATCAGTCCTAGAAATACTTTTGCACTATTAAAAGCCATAGGATATGACTGCGCCGGCGCAATTTCATTTCATGAAATGGACGATCCTATCTATGCGCAACGTGCATTCGAATTAGATGTAAAAATTGTTTCAGAAAATGATCTCTATGATCATATTAAAATACTACATCAAAAACCCTTATTTTTAGGTTATGAGGGACTCCGATCAATCTGATCCTAATGTTGAATACACTGCTGATATTCCAACCGCGATAATGCATGGATATCACACCAGTAAAATGGCGCCCATTTCCTTTCTTTTATGGGAGAACCATTATTGCCGACGGTATAGTACTGTTTGAAGTAACTGGCAAATTGATTGAGGGGTGATAACGCTCGCATGCCTTGACCCACTTCGCAGTGATTACAGCGTGATTGATAAATTTGATTGAAGTTGTATTCCACTTGCCATTCACGTTTTGAAAGATATGTATTTATGGGATAGTAATACGTTTCATAATTATTTAATCGGAAACTCTCTGGATAATAACTATAAACTTTAAATCCTGGATTATTTCCAAATATGGGACTGATAGAGGGCGTAAAACTCACGGGGATATCTTGGGGATGTTTGAACACAACAACCTGGAAAGTATCCATGTGAATATGTGCGGGTAAGATCGCAGTAATAGTATCGGAAAATTCTTGTAAATCATTTCGAAATTGTTCGCTATAGACAGGCTGCCAAAATTCTACAATGCCACCCATGATATTTTGAACTGTTCTATAGACATCAACACCGATAGGAATGTGAAAAGCTAACATCACAGATTGATGCTGTTTTGCGGCAGTTTCTAGTTGTTTATGCAACCAATCCATTTCTTGCTGCGCCAGTTGTGCTACATCTTTTCCTTGTGCATGTATTGAAAAAGCTACCGTATTCAACATAATGATGCGTTGATTTTTACTGTGAGGAACGGTCACTGCATAATATCCACCGGTGGGAAATTGGTGCCGAAAGTTTTCTTGATTGGCCGTATCTTTAATTAAACTCGCCCAAACACTCGCCGTCTCCTTAAAAAATTGGCCGTTGCGAATCACACTATAATCCCCGGTATAGGTATCATTATTCCCGACTGCCGGATAAATATCACTTTCTGGAACGGCTCTTCGAATTTCCAAGGTGAGAAATTGCAGGGTTTTTTTCACAAAATTTCTATATCCCTCACGGGATCCATCATGCGCATAAAGAATATATTGCTCACGATAACTATGCGCTAAGAAATCGCCTAGCAACAGAACAAAACGTGGGTGCTCTGCTTCGGCTACTTTTTTCAATTGCACCAAACTAGATTTGAATAAGGCGTAATTCGTATCCGCACGATACGTGCTAGGGGTTGTGTTTTGACTGTGTTCAAAGAGGGTCTCCCACTCTTCTGCCTTGGCTTTACTTAATGCTTTAACTAAAGGACAAGACTTCATGGTCAGTACTTTACATCCGGCAAAAGGATCGAAGTGTATATCAGCGAGGGTGATAAATTTTTCTATGGGCGCGTGGGATTCTGAGGGTAATGCAAATGCAGAATAGCTGAATAAAAAATTAGCTATCACGATTAACAATCCTTGCACTACAACTTTCATTTTTACACCCTACCCTATACGCAATGTTCTATGTGGAACACGCCGCTACCCTGCATTGTACCTAGCCAACAGCCAATATCCCTTGTTCATAGACTTGGGTTATCCCTTCGCAAAATTCGGCAAAATTCTTAATACCTTGTATGAGCTCAGCTCTATGAATTCGAATGAATTCACAAAATTGATCTAGAATAAGTACGTTAGCTAATCCATCGCGCAAGTAAATATCATGATACAAACTTTTGCCTAAATATTTCTCAAAATCAGCTTGGGTCTTCTTCTTGCTGGCGATAGATTGTTGATTAAAAATCTCAATTATCTGCTTATCTTGATAGCGTCTGTACTCAACAAGTTTTTTATCATCGCGGTTTTTTGCTTTTTTACCCTTTTCAGCTGGACTTTGTTCCGCCTGTAATACGTCTTTACTGGATTTTGCGGGCTGAAAATCTTCTTTGAGCGCTTGTAACAAATATTTGGCGATATTTTGTATTTTACCCTTCACAAAACTCGCCGAAGATTCCACTAATGCAATCTTTTCTAATATGTATTTTTCATCATAGTTGGATAAGGATTCTTCGACCTGGCTTTTTGAGAACCCAAAGCGCTCTTTTAACTGTACCGACAAACTCACGATATCTGTTGAACTGATCGTTAATTCTTT
>CAJCIZ010000006.1 GCA_903970525.1 Myxococcales bacterium
CTTTTCCCCTGGTAGGATTATCTCCTACTGAACACGCCAGCCTTCGCTGGACGCACAACCGTACGTGAACATCCCCGCTCATACGGCTTCCGCTAGACAAACGCTTGTCTTACACCTTGCCTCCAATGTACAAACAGTCGCGACTCTCTCCGTGCTATATTTTCTATAAATTTATTCGCTTCCGTTCTGCGACCCTTTAACTTTTTGTACTTCTTCATAGCCCATGCAACTAGTGTCATATTAAAATGTTGCCACACCGGATATATTGCAGAACGATAGCACGCTCCGTAATAGTTGAGCCAGCCTTGTAGCACAGGGTTATATTCCTTTGCTATTTCTTCTAAGCTGAGTTCCGTTCTATTGCGCAAATTTAATTTTCTCGTCTTCTTCCGCCGACCGCAGCTCTTTACCGCAGCCGCTTAAGCTGGTTTGAAGCCTGTTTCTGATAACCGACTTCGATGGGCCTACCATGTAGAGTGGATTGTGTGCCTGGTAAACAGCCGATGACTCGCCAAGAGTTTTACAATATTCTGAGTGAAAATTTGCATACATAGCTAATCTAAATTTTAATATTGTCTGAAGCGCATGCGAACAATGGATTCAGGAGTTGAGTCACGACAGATAGTAATTTCTTTATCTGGGCAAGAGTTTAGTACAGTAATCTTTGACTTGATGATCTTGCGAAATAAGTTGGCAATATTGATCAAAGTACAAATGCAGTAATTGGGGTGGTAAATGTGCAAGATGACTAGCTTTCTCAGATACTTTTTTAGCATTTCTATTATTGAATAATGTTCCAGGATTATTATAAAGAGCATCAGTTTTAAAACGAGATATCCACGTCCGAATATCTTCGAAAAACGCCTGTGCTTTTGAAATAATGTTGTTATCAGTATACCACTGCACATCATATATGACTTCTTTTGGGTTGATGTAACTTAGTTTTATGTTAACAGCTCTAGGATTTAACTCCCTGCCAAGGTAAATATGATGTTTTGGAATAAACATAACCCCATTTTGTGCTGTTGTGCCAGGAACATATTTCAATGTCTTGCAATGGTCTTCCAGTGCGCGGCGCGCATGAATGTGCTCTAATTCATAGGGAGCCAGATAATTAAAAAATTCATTTAATTGCGCACTTGGTTTGAAAGTTTTATCCAGTTTTTTTGCTTCTAAATAATCTTCTAATAAGTGCTCATATTCGGATATTTTTTTGTACCCAGCTATTATAGCTTTTTCAATGTCTTCAAAATTTTCATGAAGCACGCAATCTTTATTGAATCCTGTTCGAGGTTTTCTCATCAAACAAACTGCAGCATGATCAAATTCATCTTTCAGTGCAATGCGCATAGTTTCATCTGTGAAGTATGTTAAAAATGCGATTTCAATCTGATTAATATTTGGGTCAAATGAACCTATAGCACCTTCTATACTTTTTGGGTCAACTATCATTATTTTAAAATTTCTTGGAGTGACTATTTTTTTCAAAACATCCAAATTGACGGCATAAATGATATTGCTGCGGACAAGATTTTTTAACTTAATTAATGCTTTTTCTGCTTCTTCCTGGGTGAAACCTGTAAATGAAAGATCACGAGGCGATAATATCTTAATATTAGCGATGATTTCTTGAATAGTATTTCCTTTTTCTTCTGATGAATACTGTGCTTCATCCGCGATTGTTCGAGTAATTTGATTATTCAGTAACAATGGCAATAACTCACCCTGCATGTCGTTCAAGAGAAGGTCATTATCCGACAAAGAAAATACATTTTCATTTTTTTCATTTGGTTTAGCTGATAGCGCTAACACAGCTTGAAGAAATAGAAATAAGGTAGTAATTTTTATTAAAAATCGCGTAGTCATAGATTATTCACTTCTCTCCTTCATCTCTCAACTCAACCCCTGATTCCTGTGCTTAGAGTGACGAAAAGTACTCGTATGTCTGGAAATTGAAGGGCCGTTTTAGGGTCTAGTGCTTGGGTAATTAATGGGATTTGTCTGGTCGATTGCATATGCTTGTTGACTCAACTAAAGAGTTTGTGATCGCCAATTATACAGCGGTGGTTATGCAAATCAAGCTTTGCCCAGCATAGGATATGAAATTGTTAATAATCAATTAGGCTGCAAGTGATTGAAATTTTTAAGAGATAACAGCCTCCCTTGGAGGAACAATGTCTCGAAAGAAGTGGTCACCATCAGCTAAGTTTGAAATTGCATTACTAGCGATCAAAGGTGAAACAACATTAAATGAAATCTGTAAGCGCTATGAAGTAGCGCCTTGCCAAGTACACGCGTGGAAGAAGCAGTTGCTTGAGCAAGGGTCTGATTTATTTGCTAAAAATAATAAAGCAGCGGATACCGCGGCTACTGAGCTTGAGCGAAAGCAAAGCAAACTCTATGAGAAAATAGGCCAGCTAACCGTTGAACGTGATTTCCTAAAAAAAAGCTGGGGCAAACTTTCAGGGAATGGCGACGAGAGCTAATTGAAGCCGCCCCTGCTGAACTTAGCGTTAGGCGGTGCTGCGAGTTATTGGGAATCAATCGAAGCACGCTGTACTACAAGGAAAAGCCTGCGGATATAGATGATATCGACTTACTGAATGCAATTCGTGATGTATGGGAGCGCTATCCATTTTATGGGTATCGTCGAATCACGAAGGAATTGAGGGAAACCAGTGGTATCAAGGTTAACCGTAAACGTGTGCACGCGAATGGGATATTAAAATTAGCATGACGAGCAACAGAAGGTGTACGGACAACATTTACATTGAGAGGTTTTGGCGAAGCTTCAAACGTGAAGAGTTTTATTTAAATGAATATGATAGCGTTAAAGATCTCCGAAAAGCGATTATCGCTTATATCGAATTTTATAATCGAAGACGTTGGCATCAATCTTTAGGTTATAATACCCCTGCTGAAATTTATTTCGAGCAGGAAAGGAAAGCTTGTGGATATGTGGACGAAGGTAGTAAGAGTTATTTACTTTCTTAATTAATTTATTTTAAAGGCGAAGTCTCTTAAAAATTTAGAGTACTGGTCTAGACATTGGGGTCACTAAAGTACCTTGGTCTATGGCAAGCAAGTATTTTGGCATTCTGGCATCCCTATCTCATTCCTACTTTTTCAATGATTTGACAACATAAGTCAGTTGTGTATAATTTGTCCTTAAAAAATAAGCACAAAATAATGAGGAATAGTTCACATGTTGCGATCTCATACTGATACGATGACAGATCATAGCTTATCTCAGTCTTTAACTTCTAGCACCGTCGGGCTACCCGAAACGCTGAAACAGCTAACCCAAGAAATGGCAAAGAACCCCAACTATTTATCCATGCTTGGACCCAAAGATCTAGCTTATTTTTATCGCTTAACTGGCGAGGTAATACAGACTACTCATATAAAAGATAAAATTGTCTCCCTCATGCTTGAGAAAATAAAAATACTCTCATTACAGAGCTCTCCTATACAGGTTATCTGCGATGAGATTACCTGGCAGATTGCATTAATTACTGAACTATATGATGAAATTGCTGAATTATTTAATGTCAGAGATCATATATTTAATCTGTATTCTTATTTCGAACGTTTGTTTAGTCTTGAAGAAATAAATGGTTTTACTACACTCCATTTTATCAATCTCGGTCTCAGCACATTGAGAGTACTCGCAATAAAAGACCCAGAACTGGATGATCTGAGACAATTTGTCGCTAGTTTTTCAACCATGATTAACAGAGTACCTGACACAATCCGAAACAATAGAATAAGTAGTGAATTCCTCAATTTTCGGTCAAAAATCTCTACTCTGCAAGATGAATTTCAGGGAATTCTCACCACCTTCATGACTAAACTGTGTTTATGCAGCGCACAATTTGCTGATCCATCTGATCCAGATGCCTATGTGCACGCACATTTGAGGAGTGCAGTCTGGATTCTAGAGCCTATTTTTAGAAAGCTAGATAATTTAAAAGCGAAAACTGATATATCACATCATTGGGTCAGCTCTGCTCTCTCCTACAAAAATGTAGTTATTGAAGAAAATATAAAGCTACATGCTCTATTACAGCTAGCAGGCAATTTAGATAAAAACCAACAAGCTTACACAACAAATATTTACAACCTGATAGCAAGAGTATCACCTAACTCTTCTACAGAATCTCTCGTCGCAGAACACTTAGCCACTGTAATAATATACTTAGAATATGATATAATAATAGACTCCCTGATTGACATATTAAAAAATACACATCAACTCGCTAAGAATCATACCCACTTGATACGATTTAACACTGAATTAAGTGCGCAACTTTTTAATAAATTATTGAAAAAAATATCGACTCGCTTATTAGATCTAGCTAAAACTTCTGTTAACAGTAATCCCTCAAAGTATGCTGTCATTATAGAGGCGATCGTGATATTTGCGAGCCTGAATGATTATCTCGTAACCCCCCTCCCCGTTATTAATAATCTTACTTCAGCACTAGAGAATTCAAATTTACACCTTAATGTAAACAATTTGATTGCCACAAAATACAATATAGAAAAATACATTTTCATTATGGGAAATCGTATCAGCGAAATCGATGCCAGTAAATTATTATTAGATTCCGTCGATGATGCCCTCATTAATATTTTGACTGCAAATAACACTGTATACCTACCCGAAACAGCTGAGAGATTGAACGTAATCATCCAGTTGAATCCTCTTTTATTATGCTGTTTTCAACCTACAACTTTAAGTATTTTTTATAAGCTTCATGGTAATCCTGAAGTAATGGCTGAAAATAAAAAAGCTATTTTATCTGTGGCGAATAATACGGTAGAACTGATGAAGCAATCAGTATCCTTACACTCTTATTATCAGGGATATCATTGGCTAGAAACATTTATAGATGAAACATGCCATATAGAGGACATGAATCAATGGGTATATAAGCTTGTCGTACTACTCTTAGTGCTAAAACAAAAAGAGATCACTCAGAATATAGAACCATATTACTCAATCAATGCAGGATTAAATTTACTACTGATCATCAATAAAATGCAAACGAAAGATATATTCTTGCTTGGTTTAATCAACTCAGAATTTGCTCTTATTCGCAGATTATCAGACGTTATTAAGAATACTGAAATAAGCATATCACTACTCAATTTTCGTAAGCGCTTGCAGAACATGAGAGATTGTTCTGGATTATTTACACCGCTGCTTAATAACTTGTGCTATTTTGCATATAAAATGATTGATTATTCTGATCATTTTAATCATGCTAGTTTATTGCTTGATTTGGCAAAATGGAATCTCGAACCTGTTTTTGGCAGAGTCACTCATTGTTTACAGTCACTGAATCTTTCTTTAGTGATGGTAAAGAATGCCATAGAAATAGATCCATGCGGTAAGAATTCTACACCACACCAATTAGCCTCAGTCGCACTAAGACTTGCTGCAAGCCACCATCCTGAGGCGCTCACCAATTTTAACTCTATTTACATTTTATGCATATTAGTTGACCAAACTGTAACTGAAGAAAATTCGCAAGAAGTAAGCGAGTGCATAGTCGCACTCTCTTTGATCAAAGAATCGGTTAATTTAGAGCTTAATAATCATGATTTTGACGAGCTTAAGAAAATGTTCTTAAATGTCAAAGACTCTATCTCTCGCAGCTCACACAGTGATAATAGTCATAGATCATCAGAAAGCATCTATGAAATGACCGCATTTTTTGATCTCGTTTCAAAATTTTGGCATAGTTTGAAATGTTTAATTGAAAGACATATTAATGAACCCCATGTTTATAAAAAACTTATAGGAGCAGCATTTGCACTTGTCATGTTAAGTGATGCGATTGCAAAATCAACTAACTTGCCTACTTTAGAAATCATACATGAGCTTTACAATTACTTTAAAAATAAAAACAGTTCAAATCAAGAAATCATAGTAGCTACTCAACAAGCGCTAAATGAATATTCATCACAGTTGCATCCTATATGCGATGTAAGGAGCTGCCAGTTGTTGCAAGAACAACTGAATAAACTATCAGAGAATAACAGTACACCAGTCAATGTCTCACCACCTTCGCCACAAATATCTCAATTTGATAACTCGCCCACCAGCTCAGTCGCTACGTTGTCATTCCTCGCTGCGGTTGCGGCAACTCAACGAAGTATTAAAGAAACCAATCCGAGTAATTATAATTCAAATAATAGGGGTCCACGGTCTTAAGCTAATATTCCATACAATCATAAACATAGCCCATAAACTGGCACGCATATTCACCTATCTGCTATACTGTTCTAAGAAGTCATTGATGAAGGCAATCTACTGTCATTTCAAAGGAGAAATAAGCAAGATGTTATCATTTTTTAAAAAGTGTATAGGAATGGGTTCAGTCACTACGAATCACGAGGTTAATTCAACTCCAAAAGTTCACCCACAACCCACGCAGCAAGACTCCTCTCCTTCAAAAAAGCTAATTGCATATAAAAGCTTTATGTATGTAGAAGTAAATCCTAATGAAGAGAAGTACAATCTTACAGCATTATTTAATGGTGAATTAAATCAAGCATTACTAAACATTTATTCCCAAGAAGAAAAAACTATTTCATAAAAAACTCGGGAATGTATGAACTATTTGATAATCTGAACGATTTAATGAGCAGTCGTAAAACACTTTTAGACGATGATACTGTAAATGATCACTCATATATTTTATGTTTTAATGAAGAAGGTCCAGCAGTACGTGAAAAAATATCTGCCGGGCAATTTAATCAAATTATAACTTGCGCCGTCGAATATATTTCTTTCAAAAAAGAATATCTCTATCGTAATGAAAGCATAACAACACCTAATAAGGTGATAGACAACCCCTTTTATCAAGCAGAAGAAAAAAGACCTAAGCAAAAATTATAAAACCCGTAAAATCCGCTGTTATTTATGATGCATGCCCATACCACCTGGTTTAGGAGAATCATTATTAGAACTTGGGCTTTGCCCATCATCAACGCTAGACTGCCCTTGCTTTTTTGCACGAAAGAATTTTCCATGAACTTCAAATTTAATCTCATCACTCTCATCGGCGTCTTCAATTTCAGAAGCATATTCATCATCCGTTTCTTCATCTAATACTGCTTGAATGGAAGATGTACTAAAGCTATTTGTATTAGGCAAGGAAAATGAATTTGATGAACTCATAGAAGATACTGTAGGTGATGCAGGAATAATCTCTGGTCTCGGTGTATTTTTGTCGGCATAAACTAAAAGACCATCCGTCGTATCTTTCCCCCAGCAGACAAGCCCAACAGGATAGGCCTTCTGATTATTGAGGGTTTTATATTCCGTTTCATCCGTATCCTTATGATAAATTGCTAATTTGTAAGTCACCATAAGTCACCTGCTATCAATAATGTGAATAATCAAATCGTTCACTTTAAGTATAGGCAGGGAATGAATTTTTACCTTAAGGAAGGCTTAACAGCATAATAAATTTTTGGTGAGAATTTCCTGATTAATTCACTTCGTGTTTTGCATCAATCACACATTAAGCATATAATAACAAATCTTCACCAAGGGAGTGAGAGATCAAAAATGACTTATGTCTACACAATACTGCTGCTTATCTGTTCCAATATATTCATGACTTTTGCTTGGTATGCTCACCTGAAAAATCTTAATCATAAGGCTTTATAGATTGCCATATTGGTTAGCTGGGGTATTGCTTTTTTTGAGTATCTCTTTCA
>CAJCIZ010000007.1 GCA_903970525.1 Myxococcales bacterium
CAGTGTATCACCATCAATTAAATCATCACGCACGGCATTACGGATGGCTTTTTCAATCGGTTCTGCCGTAATGGCTTTTCCTAACGCATCTTCAATATTGGTTAAAATATTGCTCTCCACGGGAGAAAGAAAAATACCTGCCGTCAAACGCTCACGTGTTTCTGTAGGCGATAATAATAATTGTGAAATTTTATGTGATAAATCATCTTGGGGCTTTTTAAAATGTTGTCCTAAAGGAAAAATCAACACTCTCAAAATCATCGCAACCCAACGATTAGGGAAGTTTTGCAGAATTTCACCTATGGTTGTTTGAATTTGAAATAACAAGGTTTGGCAAGACCACTCGACAATCGGTAAATCATCTAACGGTTCGCCATCACTGTGATAATGCTTCAAAACCGTGGATAACAGATATAAATAACTTAAAATATCGCCTAAGCGTGCAGAAATGCTTTCTTTACGTTTGAGCGAACCCCTTAAGACTATTAAAGAAACATCAGCCATTAAGGCAAATGCCGCGCTGAAACGAGTCACTTGTTTGAAATATTTTTTCATCACACCTTTTGGCACTTTGACAAATCTACCGCTGGTGATGCTAGTAATGAAAGCACGAACAATATTGCTTATGGTATAACCCATATGACTGAAAATCGTTTTATCAAACGCATTTAAACTTTCTTCTGGCACTGTGATTTTTGCTGCAACTAATTCAGCTAAAATATAAGGGTGGCAGCGCATCGCGCCTTGTCCAAAAATAATCATATTTCGCGTTAAAATATTTGCGCCTTCCACTGTAATTGAAATCGGTACAGATTCATAACCCCGCGCAAGATAATTTTTAGGGCCTAGACAGATACCTTTACCGCCATGAATATCCATCGCATCATTTGCGACTTTTCTACCTAATTCTGTTGCATGGTATTTTACAATAGCAGAAGCAATCGCGGGTTTTTCTCCCATATCAATTGTGACTGCAGCAAATGTACGCGCAGCATCAATCATATAAGTATGACAAGCAATCCGCGTCAAGACTTCTTCAACCCCTTCAAATCGACCTATTGATGTATTAAATTGTCGACGAATTCTGGCATAAGCGCCTGTGGCAAATGCCAACATTTTAGAGCCACCGGTACTGCTTGCCGGTAATGAAATCGCTCTGCCTGCGGCTAAACATTCCATAAGCATGCGCCAGCCTTGCCCTGCCATTTCAACGCCGCCAATAATCCATTCCACCGGAATAAAGACATCTTTGCCGTGAATAGGACCATTTTGAAAAACGATGTTCAGTGGGAAATGTCTACGACCAATAGAAATACCCGCAGTCTCTCGCGGGATTAATGCACAAGTAATACCATATTTTGTTTTACTTCCTATGAGATGATCCGGATCAAATAATTTGAAAGCTAAACCGATGACGGTTGCGACGGGCGCTAACGTGATATAGCGTTTATTAAAATTTAAGCGTATGCCTATTACTTTTTTCCCTTCGTGCTCACCCCAACAAACAATACCAGTATCTGGAATAGATCCTGCGTCAGAACCTGCCTCGGGACCAGTTAATGCAAAACAAGGAATTTCCTCGCCTTTTGCTAATCTGGGTAAATAATAATTTTTCTGTTCTGTCGTGCCATAATGCAATAGTAATTCAGCAGGTCCCAAAGAATTCGGCACTGAAACTGTTGATGCTGCTGTGCCACTGACCGCATAAATTTTTGTTAAAATTTGTGAATGCGCGTAAGCTGAAAAAGCTTTTCCGCCATATTCTTTTGGAATGATTAAGCCAAAAAATCCTTGCTCACGAATGTATTGCCAAACTTCTGGCGGCAAATCAGCGAGTTGATGTGTGATTTCCCAGTCGTTTAACATGCCGCATAAAACATCAACTGGCCCATCTAGAAAAGCTTGTTCATCCGCTGTTAATTGTGGTTTAGGAAATGCTAAAAATTTTTCCCAATTCGGCGCGCCTCGAAATAAATCACCTTCCCACGTGACACTACCTGCTGCTAACGCTTCTTTTTCAGTACGTGAGATCGATGGCATGACACTACGATAAAAATTTAAAATGCGCGAACTGATTAATTTACGACGCAGCGGAAAAATATTGAGTGGCATTAACAGCAAAATAAACACCGTCCAGGTACAAACAACATCCCAAGAAGGAACACCACTAAAACGTGAGAAGAACAGCAATAGAATAGTAATCGAAAGTGTCCAGACTAACAAAGACGCGCGATGGTAAGCTAATGTGCCAAAACATATTATGAACAATATAAACCAATGAAATCCTGTCATTTGATTACCTTATCTGCTTCTATTGATGCTCATCTGCCACGGCATAAATACCGGGAATATTTCGTAAATATTCTTCGTAATCTAATCCAAATCCAAATAAATACCTATCATCTGTGATCAAACCATTAAAATCGGGTTCAAAGTTTACGCCTGGTTCTCTTTTACGTTGCTTGTTCACCATCACAGCAGAATACACTTCTTTCGCATTCGCTTGTTTGCAGTAATCAATAATCGCTGCCAAGGTTAAACCACCATCCATGACATCATCAAAAATTAAAACGGTACGATCTTTTAAATTTTGGCGTGGCTCAACTAACCAGTGCAAATCACCGCCGCGTGTTGAGCTGCGATAGCGTGTCACATGGATATAATCGACTTCTAACGGAAAATTTAAGCGTGTGAGCAAATGACCTAGCGGAATTAAACCGCCAATCATCACACAAAGAATCAGAGGATTTTTCCCTTTTAATTTTTTTGTAATGGCTTCGCTCATATTATCTAGCGCTTGCTCAATTTCATCAAAACTATGAATTAAATCTGCTGAATCTAATACATTTTGGATCTTATCGTGTGTCGTATTCATTGTTTCCATTAGCTTCCCATTGTTAAGTTGTGAGTTAAAAAATGATGTTTTTCATGCCATATTTTTGATTGCTTCAATGCTGTGGGTATGCGGGTGAAATTTCCTTGCATACGTTCTAGCTTATCTTTTGCTACTTGAAAACGTTGTTGCGATAATCCGTCTAGTGTTTTCACGACACTTTCTCTGAGATGAGAAATAGAAGCAAAATCACAACCCGCTTCTAATGCCGCTTGCACACGATCAGGAAATCCGCCTGCTATTTTTGCGCCTTCCATACATAAATCATCTGAAAAAACCGTGCCAGAAAATTTTAACTGTTCACGTAACACTGTTTTAATCCAATGTGGTGAAAATCCCACCGCTCTTTCATCGATAGCCGGATACAGAATATGCGCAGCCATGACGCCCTGAATGCCCGAGGCAATCAAACGTGAAAAAGGCACTAAATCTTCTTTTGCGACTTCTTCAAAGGTGCGTTGATCGACGGGTAAATCTAAATGTGAATCAATATGTACAGAACCGTGACCAGGAAAATGCTTACCTACGGATGCCATACCGGCTTCTTGCATACCTTGTGTGAACGCTTGTGTTAAGAGAATCACGACATCAGATTGTCTATGAAAAGCGCGATCTCCGATTACAGTACTGACACCGTGATCAATATCCAACACAGGCGCAAAACTTAAATCAATCCCGACTTCTAATAATTCTGCAGCCATTAGCCAGCCACAATTTTTGGCGAGCTGCACGGCTTCTTCTGGGGATCTATCATAGAATTTGCCTATTTCATCCATGCTAGGTAAGCGTGTAAAGCCTTCTCTGAATCTTTGTACGCGACCACCTTCATGATCGACTGTGAGTAAAAGCGGTTTATGCGTTGCCTGACGGATTGTTCTGCAAAGTTCTTTGATTTGCTCGGGGGATTCATAATTATGCTTAAAGAAAATCACACCGCCGGTTAAAGGATGCTGCAGCATTTCACGCTCTTCTGCGGAAAGCTCAGTGCCTAACAGATCAAATATGATAGGGCCTACGGTGGATGTCATGTGCTATCGTCCTTAATGATTTGCCGATTATACACAGGGCGCTATGTCATTTCACCTCTCCCCTTGTGGGAGAGGTGAAAGACGGCAGATGATTACTTATGTTGTAATAGGTATAATCAACTCTCCACTGACTTCGAGACCCAAATCCATGACCGAACTCTCAGAATTACACACCATCCGCGATCTCACCCGCTGGGCTGTGACACAATTTAACGCAGCTGGCTTATATTTTGGACACGGCACAGAAAATGCCTGGGATGAAGCTGTCGCATTAATCTTTCATACCCTACATTTAACTCATGACTTATTCCCTACTGTATTAGACGCTCGCCTCACGCCAAAAGAGCGCGATGAACTACAACGCCTAATCCAACGTCGCATCACCGATCGCATCCCTGTTCCCTATCTCACACATGAAGCCTGGTTTGCCGGATTACCTTTCTTTGTCGATGAGCGCGTCTTAGTGCCCCGCTCACCTATTGCTGAATTAATTGAAAGCGAATTTGAACCTTGGATTGAAACAGACACTGTTCATCACATTTTAGATTTATGCACAGGCAGCGCTTGTATCGCAATTGCTTGCGCAAAAGCCTTCCCACACGCTGATGTCGATGCCAGCGATATTTCAGAAGATGCACTCGTCGTCGCAAAAATAAATGTCGTGCGCCATGAAGTCTCAGATCAAGTGCATTTATTGCATTCTGATTTATTTAATAATATTCCTGCGAAGAAATACGATTTAATCATCAGCAACCCGCCTTATGTAGATGCGGATGATATGTCAACCTTACCCAAAGAATATCTACACGAACCTAAACTCGGTTTAGCCGGTGGTCAAACAGGATTAGATTTTGCTATTCAAATTTTACAAAAAGCTCCTGCTTATTTGTCCCCTCATGGAACTTTAATTGTTGAAGTCGGCAATAGCGAACATGCTTTAGCCGAACAATTTCCTGAGATCCCATTTACTTGGCTGGAATTCCAACGCGGCGGTGGCGGCGTATTTATGTTAAGCGCAAAACAATTAAAAGAGTGCCGACAATACTTGAAAAGTGAAGCTTAGAAAATGTCAGGCAATACTTTAGGAAAAATATTTACTGTGACAACATTTGGTGAAAGTCATGGTCCCGCTTACGGCTGCATCATTGATGGTTGCCCACCTGGATTAGAACTTTCACCTGAAGACATTCAAAAAGAATTAAATCGACGTCGTCCTGGTGCATCACGCTACACTTCTCAGCGCCGCGAAGCCGATGAAATTCAAATTTTATCTGGCGTGTTTGAAGGTAAAACTACTGGCACGCCTATCGGGTTGCTGGTCGCTAACACTGATCAACGCGCAAGTGATTATGAAGAATTGAAAAATTCATTTCGCCCGGGTCATGCAGATTTTACGTATCAAAAAAAATATGGTATTCGTGATCATCGTGGTGGTGGACGAGCATCCGCTAGAGAAACTGTGATGCGTGTTGCAGCAGGTGCGATTGCAAAAAAATATTTGCAACAACGTTACGGCATTCTGATTCAAGGATATCTTGCTCAATTAGGTCCTATCGCTATTGAAATGATAGATTTGAACGAAACAGAAAATAATCCTTTCTTTTGTCCTAATACCACACAAGTTTCAGAATTAGAAAATTTTATCACTGAGATACGAAAACAAGGTGACTCAATTGGGGCAAGAATTAATGTGCGGGCAGCTCGAGTCCCTGTTGGTTTAGGTGAGCCTGTGTTTAATCGATTAGATGCTGATCTTGCGCATGCGCTTATGAGTATTAACGCGGTGAAAGGTGTTGAGATTGGTGCGGGATTTCAAGCGGTGACGCAGAAAGGTTCTGAGCATAGAGATGAAATGACGGCGGAAAAATTTCTGTCTAATAATGCAGGCGGCATATTAGGTGGGATTTCTACAGGGCAAACAATTACTGCAAGTATTGCACTAAAGCCTGCGTCTAGTATTACACTGCCTGCTCAATCAGTTGATGTGGATGGAAATGAAATATCTGTAAGTACAACTGGACGTCATGATCCTTGCGTGGGAATTCGCGCCGTGCCGATAGCTGAAGCCATGATGGCTATTGTGTTGATGGATCACTTGTTGCGTGATCGGGCACAGAATGCTGATGTTAACCGCGCTTCCTCTCTTCTCTTTTAAATTTTCTCACATGCTGCGCCTTCCAAAGTAAGCCGGGATGCCTGCTAATTTTTTCCTGCATTTCAATATCCGTAGTGATTAACGAGGGCTCAATATTCCCATCATCTAAAAGCCTATCAAAAAATTCTCTTTCCTTCTCAGAGAAAAGTAAAAGGCCTGATAACGTCTGTTGACACTCACTCACTCACTAACTTCATCGCCAATGAAGTATTTTGCAACTCTTTCTGATTCAGTACTGGAATCAGTTTGTTTTGAATCTCTTCACTATCAAACCCAATATCTTCGATTTTTATTGTTCGCCAATCACGTCTATTCATTCCGCCATATACAATAAATGCTAGGCGCAACTGATTCATATCAATTTCTTGTCGCAACTGTGTATCAAACAATAAACGATGCGCATCATACAAGTCACGGCTTGCTCTTCTGGCCATTAGGGCAGTTATCTTTCCAGCAGCAAGTTCATGATAACTTACTAATGGAATATTCTTTGCTTGATACTTCCCAATCAAGCATGAGTCTTTGACGACTGTCGGCCAAAACATTGCGCGGTACATATATGACAAATCAATTTCCAAATTACCGCCAGGCTGTAGCGCACTGTTATAACTTAATCGCCATTTTCCACCTGCATGCTCAGTAGCAATCAACTTTACCGTAAAGCCTGATCTTTGACATAAACCAATAATAATAGCTTCTAACTCTTTGCGCTCCTCTATCATAGTTTTTCGATCAATAGAGCCAATATAGTTAAGATCAATATCAACCGACAGACGTGGCAAGTTAAAATAAAAGAGATTAAGCGCAGTTCCACCTTTCAGCGCTAATCGTGTCTTTAAATATGTATTTTAAAATAATTCATTGAGAAGCTCAATCAAACGAATAACTTTTTCAAGCATTTCAGGTCTGAAACCAGCTGTCTTCGCAAGATCTAGCAAATCTTCTTGACGTAAATTCATTCTTATTCCTTCCAGGATAGATCTGTTATTTCTGTGGGTATGATTAGATTCCAACGAGCATTGTATTTGCCAGCTGTTGATTTTGCTTTATCGAGATAATGTGGTTGTTTAGGTCGGTGCTTTTCTAATTGCTTAAGATGCGACTCGTTAACACGCAGCTCACTTTGATGTTGTTCCAGATAAAAACCAACGAGTGCTATTGTTGTGGCATTGTTAAGTAATAAAGCATACTCAATCACCTTATCCAAGTCAAAATATTCCACAGATTCTAATGAACGCCAAATCTCTTCCCATCCTCCGCTTAAATCTGATCGATCAAGCATATCGACTAGCGTTCGCTCGAAACTTGTTACACGAAGCTGACAACCACGATGTAATACTGTTTTAACGCCAAAGAATTGCTGATTCTTTTCACGCAATGATTTTCGGAATAGGACTAACCGGAATACATCATCACGATAAGAGATACTAGCTGAGCGAGAACGCGTTAAGATACAAAACTGATGTGTTAAGGAATAACTCTTGCCATAGAAAGCCAATGCGCTATGGTACCCCACCACAGCATCGCCCACTAACTTTGCTGCAATAAGATAGGGATCAACCATATATGACTCTGGAGAAGCGCCTTGGGGCACTACCGCATATAATCCTCTTCGGATGCGAATTAAGTTACCCGCTTTAATATGGTACGATAGCAGCGCTTCTTGCGTTCTCTCTCCTGCATGCTCCGCTTGCTCCAAAAATTGAGCGTATTCCTGGCTAGTAAATACAGGATGCTTGCTAAAAAAATCCACTGGTTTCATATTCACCCCACTTGATGAAAATGCAAGAAACACATAGTAATACTATGGGTTTATTGCATTTTTGTGAAGTAAATGAGTGGGTGAGATTAACAGGTACCTAGCGCATCAAACTAAACTAATACCAGTGACACGCTCATTCTCAGGCACAGTGTTAACAAGACCCGATGCACAAGCCATCTTAGCCTTCTTTCGACTATCATTCGATTGAAACAGCACCAAAGCTTGTGACTCCACAATACTAGAATTAAGTGCATCCACTCGTGACGTAGTGCCACTCGGTGTTGAAAGCATATCATGTATTACAGTTACAGCTTGTACGGCATTCTCAAACCGAGTGTCATAGTCAAATGTAATATCAATATTTAAATCTGCGAATCGGGCTACCAAGTCTTCGCGATTGCATCTTAATCGATGCTCTAAAAGTGGCTTGAAGAGTGTTTCACAGTAATCATGAATATTCGGCGTGATTAATTTCAATTGATTCAGCGCTACACTGACTGACATACCATTATCTTTGGCAAATTTTATCATATCCGCACGCAAACCCATGTAATAAGGCAAGCATTCTTCTAAATCTGTTTTACTATAAAACTCTTTTAATGCTAATAACCTTGAATGATATGAACGGATGTTGAAAATGGATATGCGAGTTTATGCAAGGTCGCTAAATCTTTTTTCATGGCAAGTGACAATCTTACTGCTGAGGCACTATCATTCGGCCTGAAAGGCAATGCAAGTTCATGCTTCGAAGAAGAAAGACTAAATGTAGGCATAATACTTTCAGGACGAAATAAATTATATGAAACAGCATGCGTCAATTCATGGATGATAATAGACAAAAAATAAATATCTTTAATATGTAATATTGAATCTATAATACTAATGCAATTAAAAGTAAGAGAAAATCCGCCCAACTTATGAGGCATCGTTACGTCATATATAGTGTATTACCCGGTAGATACGTTTTGAATAAAAACCACAAGGAGCAGTTAAAAGACAGCGCTTAGCGAGGGTTAACTTATTTTAATCTGCAACGCATGCACTTCATCAGGAATTAAATCATCAAACAACGCATAAATTTCCCTATGCGCCTCTACACGAGATTTATTTGTAAAATGTTGTCCTGACAAAACAACCGTATAATGCCCCGCCCCACCCTGACTACCCACATGACCTCTATGCTGATCACTATCATCAATAATCTGTAACTTCTCCGGCGAAAAAGCCGCACTCAAGCGTTCACGCATCACCGCCATACGTTCAGCCGATGTCATGATTTCACACTCGTCATATAACGAGACAAATACATCGCTTGCGCAAAACTAAATACTAAGATCAAACACGTAATGCCATATAATTTAAAATTCACCCAAGCATTGGTACTAAAATTATAAGCCACATAAATATTAACCCCACCTAACACAAGAAAAAATAATCCCCACACTACATTTAACTTTTTCCAAGCTTGCTCTGGAATATGATGACCCTGCTGCCCTTCCATCAGACTTTCTAACATGCGCTGAATCAAAGGTTTTTTACCAATAAATTGACTACCCAAGAACACCAACCCAAATACCCAAAACACAATACTAGGCTTCCATTTCACAAAAATAGGATTATGAAAATACAACGTCATCCCACCAAACAAAGCAAACACAACCAGCGTCACCAATTGCTGTTTATCATAACGCTTACGCACGACGCGCGTGACCACAACTTGTAATGCAGTCACTACAATACCAACAGTAGTTGCAACATAAATCCCATAAAATTTAAACGCCAGAAAAAACAAAAATACTGGTACAAAATCAATTAACATATGCGTCATATTTTTTCTGCCTCGTAGTCTTTCAGTTCGATTTCAACAGTCGGGATTTTTTTGTATCTTGCGAGATAAGTATAAGCAATCGGCACAACCACTAATGAAAACAGTGTTCCCACCAATAATCCACCCACAATGACCCAACCAATTTGATGTCTTGTTTCTGCACCTGGACCAAAAGCTAATGCCAATGGCACAGCACCTAAAATCATAGCCGATGTCGTCATCAAAATAGGCCGCAAACGCAATACAGCCGCTTCCACAATCGCATCATGAATACTTTTCCCTTCCGCTAAGCGTCGATTAGCAAACTCTGTCATCAATATGCCATGCTTAGCAATTAACCCAATCAAAGTCACCAACCCAATATTGCTATAAATATTTAATGTACCACCCGTTAATTTCAACGCTAAGACCGCACCAATAATCGCAAACGGTACTGTCAATAAAATCACTAATGGATCAATAAAACTTTCAAATTGCGCGACTAAAACTAAATAAATAAACACAAGCGCCAGTAAAAATGTTAACGCCATATTATGACTAGATTCCAAATAATTCGCTGCCTCTCCCATGAATGCAATTTTCATATTATCGGGCAATACTTGATGAGCCATTTTTTCTAATGTTTTGATCGCATCCGCAATCGTATATCCAGGTGCAATACTTGCATAGAGCGTATCTGATCGTAAACGCTCATAATGCGGCAACGCATGCGGGCTGGTGGTTTCTTTAATCGACGTTAAATCCGCTAAGGAAATCATATTATTGTTTTCGCTGCGCACATACAACAGTGGAATCACATTAGGATTAGTCAGCGCATTTTGATTCATTTGCACCATCACATCATATTCTTTACCAGAATATTCAAACTTTCCTATGGTTCTACCGGCTAACAGCGTAGAAATTGTATTCGTGATATTTGCCATAGACACTTTCATGTCTGCTGCTTTTTCTCTATCAACAGTCACTTCAAACTGTGATCTATCCCATTTCAATTGATTACTCACATTGACAAAAACAGGAGATTGCTTCACAGCCGCTACAAATTGCTTCATGCCTGCTTCTAAATCTTTATATTCACCTGATGTCATCACAGCCAAACCAACATCATTACCATCACTCCCTGCAAAATAAGCGAGAGGCGAAGGCGGCACTGAAGCATAAGCTTGAATCCCAGGGAATTGGTCAAACTGTTTATTCAACCAATCAGAAATTTCATCTGCCGATCGATGGCGCTTATACCAAGGTTTTAAATTAATAATTTGAAATGATGAGGACGGCGAACCATCCCCTACTTGCGCCAAATAATTATCTAGCTCAGGTAATTTCGCATAAATCGCTTCTAACTTTTGCACATAAGCATCCGTATACGCAAAACTCGCATCTTTAGGCGCGCCTGCATACACGTCAATTTCATTTCTATCTTCAGTTGGCGCTAATTCTGAGGGCAAATGACTATAAATCACATAACCCACAACACCCACAACAAAAAACACCAGCAACACAGCGAGTTTTTTCGTTAAAATAAATTGTAAAAAATACTTATACGCTTTTTGTAATTGCGCAAAGCGAATCGAAAACCACTCACCATACCGACTGGTTTGATGCACGGTCAATAATCGTGAACACATCATAGGCGAAAGCGTCAAAGCGACAACACCAGAAATTAAAACGGCTCCCGCTAAGGTTAAAGCAAATTCGCTAAACACAGCGCCTAAAATACCCGCTGTAAATGCAATAGGCGTGTAAACAGCCGCTAAAGTCAAAGTCATAGCAATGATAGGAAACACAATTTCACGACTACCTTTAATCGCAGCTTGAAAAGGTTTCATGCCGTTTTCAATGTGACGAGAAATATTTTCTAGCATCACAATCGCATCATCTACAACTAACCCAATAGCCAAAACAAACGCCATCAACGTAATAGTATCAATTGTAAATGAAAAAACTTTAAAGAAAGCCACTGTCGTAATTAAACAAACTGGAATCGTAATCACAGGAATTAACGTCGCGCGCCAATTCGCTAAAAACAAATAAATCACAATTAACACAAATAAAATCGATTCAATCAAGGCTTCATACACGCTATCCACTGAAGAACGAATAAAATCCGCTTGATTGTAAACAATACTGGCACGCATGCCTTCGGGTAAGCTTTTCGTAATTTCTGTAAACTTGTTCATGACATGGCGCGCCACATCCAAGGGATTGGCTGTCGATTGCGGAATAATCCCAACCGCCACCGCAGGCTGTCCGCCCACACGGAATGAAGTATCTGGATCAGCTGGCGCAACAGCGACATCGCCAACATTTTTCAAACGCACAATTTGATTTTGGTCGCTACGGATAATTAAATCACTAAATTGATCAGATGAGGTTAAGGTTTCATTGGTGACAACATTAAAATAGCGATCTTTGCCACGAATTTGTCCGCTAGGCACTTCCACGTTTTGATCTGTTAACACTGTGTTGATGTCATCCACTGTGACATTGGATGAAGCCATCTTGGCAGGATCTAACCAGATACGCATCGCAGAAGCTTGCCTACCATACGTCATCGTAGTCGCAACACCTTCTACCGTTTGTAAGCGCGGAATAATAAATTGATCGACATAATCACTGACTTCTTTAGGCGTACGATGTTGATCTGAGAACGCCAGAAACAAAATCGGCATACCATCTGTTTCAGCTTTTGATAAGACAGGCGATTGCACATCATGTGGCAGTGTTCCACCTACACTCGCTAAACTACTACGCACATCTTCCACAGCCGCATCAATATTACGACCTAACTTGAAGTTCAAGACAATCTCACTCTCACCTTCTTTGCTAGTCGATGTCATAGATTCCACCCCATCTGTAGCAGACAGAGCGGCTTCAATCGGTGTAGTGACTTGTGTTTCGACCAAGCTTGCGCTGGCACCAGGATAACTTGTAAAAATGGAGACAACGGGCGGATTGACGTTAGGAATCCAACGTAACGGAACATTCGCAAATGAAATTAGCCCGATCAACGTCATGATCAAGGTAAAAACGATAGTAAAAGCAGGTCGGCGAATAAAAAATTCTGTGAAGCTCACATCAGACCTCGGCTATAATTTGACGGCGACATCAGCGCCATCTCTAATTTTTTCTTGTCCTTCTGTGACAACCGCATCATTCGCTGTCAATCCTTTCAAGATTTGGACGCTGTCTGTGGTACGCAAGCCAATTTCAACGGGTACGGATTGTGCTTTGCCATTCACGACTTTATACACTTGATGACCATCAATGGTTGCCATGAGACTTTTAGCGGGTACGAGTAAAGCCGTATCATCTGCACCTAAAGATTGCGTTACATTGACAAATAAACCAGATCGCAACGTGAGTGATTCATTAGGTATTTCAGCATATAACGTAATTGTTCTATCTTGTGTATTAATCGTGGGAGAAATGAAAGCAACTTTGCCTTTAAACACTTTTCCAGGAAATGCGGTAGCGGTAACAGAAATTTCCTGTCCCATTTGAATCAATCCTAAATATTTTTCAGGAATATTGTATTCAACATGTAAATGGCGAATATTGGTTAAAGACACTAAAGCTTGCCCTACAGACACATAATCACCTGGGCTCACTTTTGATTTCCCTACCATACCATCGAAGGGTGCCGTCAATAACATGCCATTCAGGTTCACTTTGTTTTCTTGTTCAGCGGCTGCTTTCTCTTTTAAATCAGCCGCTGCTTTTTCCATATCTTGTTTAGAGATGATGCCTTTTTTCGCTAAAATACTCATGCGATCATATGTGGTTTCGCTTAATTGATAATCTGCTTGCACCGATGCAAATCTGGCTTGATACACCGCATCATCCAATTGAATCAATGGCGTGCCTTGTTTGACGAACTCACCATCTTGGAATAAAACTTTCGCAACAGTACCTGCGATTTCAGGGGCGATTTGAATATTATTAGCTGCAACCAGGGTACCTACGGATTGAACTTCCACAGGAATACTTCCTTGTTTCACTTTATCTACTTTGACAAAGGTTGCATCAGGATGAGGATAGGCTGAACTTTGATAGTGATTAAACACGACATAGCCTGCTATGACAGCCAGAATTCCAACTATGATCAATCTCTTTTTCAGGCGCATGATATGGCTCTATCGTTTATTGAATCTGGTCTGACGAGGGCGGCGAGTCTTTACGCATGAGTTTCGCCACATCCACTCGATCAAAAATATATTCTTTGTTACAAAACTCACAAGTGACAACAATCGCCTGCTTGTCTCTCAATTCTTCTTCAATTTCTTCCGGAGAAAGCAATCGAATCGCATTTTCACTACGCTCTACTGAACAAGTACATCGGAAGATAATAGGCGAAGGATCAAATAGACGCACATCTTCTTGTACATATAAACGTTGCAAAATAACTTCATTGCTTAACGTTAACAATTCTTTAGGCTTGATGGTATCCGTTAAATGTACTAGATGCTCCCAGCCTGGATCGTCCGACGGGAAAACATCTTGACGCGTCTTGGACTGGTCTTCCGGCATGCGCTGCAATAAGAGACCGGTCGCAGCGTCTTCACTGACGGCTATCCAAATGCGCGTCAGCAATTGCTCTGAATTCTTAAAATAACCTTCAATTGACTCTGCGAGTGAATTGCCGTGCCACCCTACTATCCCTTGGTAACGTTTTACATTGTCATCAGGGTCTATCATGATGACTAAAATGCCTTTGCGTAATTCTTCCAACAATTCAACAGAATCGAATTCACCCTGATATTGAACTAAGCCGCGCAACTGAAACGCATCATTGCATTGCGCCAATAATAATTTCAGTTTACCTTGTCCTTGGAATTGAACGGTTAAGCGACCTTTGAATTTAATCGTAGCACTTAATAAACTGGCGACGACTAAGGCTTCACCCAATAACTGACGAATCAATAAAGGATAATCATGTTGGTGCAAAATCGTTTGATAACTTTCACTGAGGCGAACCAATTCACCACGCACCGGTGCATTATCAAACAAAAATCTTTGCAATATATCTTTATTATTCATGAGGATGCGTCTTTAAAATACTGTATCACTTTAAGAAATTGCCCGAACAGAACACTCACATCATTTAGAATGCAGTACAGTACCAGAAATAGCCGCTTTCAACAACCTAAGCGACCCCAACACAATGAATAAAAAGCCTAAAATTTCTGATGCAGATAAAGCTTTATTTGAAGCAGCCATGCGACATGTGAAGCCCTTAGCCCCTTCTAAAAAAATCACACCAGAGCCAGAGCGGCCTAAACCACGCGTCCGCAAGCCGGCTATCGATTCAGAGACATCTCTTTCTGCCCTTTCAGATTTCGAGACACTTGATCCTTTATCCAGTGACGACTTAGTTGAGTTCGCTAGACCTGGATTACAAAATAAAATTCTTCGTGATTTGCGCACGGGCAAATATAATATCGAAGCAATCTTAGATTTGCATGGCATGACGGTTGTTGAGGCACGAGAGGCATTGCATCAGTTCTTTTTACAATGCACAAAGCGCCGCTTGCGCCATGTCTTAATCATTCATGGCAAAGGACGCGGCGATCAAAAGCCTATTTTGAAAAATAAGATTAACCACTGGTTACGCCAACTCAGTGAAGTCTTGGCTTTTTGTTCTGCAACAGGCCGAGAAGGCAGAAGCGGTGCGATGGTAGTGTACTTAAAACAAGTAAAAGGAGCGACATTCCCTTGACGACGAAAAAAGCGATTATTATCGGTATTTCTGGCGCATCAGCCTCTGGCAAAAGTCTGTTAGCAAACACTATTGTCAATGAATTAAGCTCTTGTCATGTTGCCGTTATTTCTGAAGATTCTTATTATAAAGATCACAGCAATATTCCCTTTGAAGAACGTGTCAAAATCAATTATGACCATCCGAATTCTTTGGATCATGAATTATTGATTGAGCATTTGAAATTATTACAGCAAGGAAAATCCGCCAATATCCCCGTCTACAACCACGCTGAACATGTGCGCGAAAAAGAAACACGCACGATTGGCCAACATTCCATTATTGTAATTGAAGGCATCTTGTTATTTGTCGATCAAGATTTGCGTGATTTGATGGATATACGTATTTTTATGGACACGGCATTAGACATTTGTCTTATTCGACGTTTAAAACGCGATATGAAAGAACGTGGGCGTAGTTTAGATGCGGTAATCAAACAATACGAAGACACCGTCAGACCCATGTATATGCAATTTATTGAACCTTCTAAGCGATATGCGGACATCATTGTTCCACGTGGAGGCGGCAATCGTATTGCGATTGATATGATTAAAGCAAAGATGCGTGAGCTGTTGAGTGGGCATTTTAAGGTTGAAGATAAATAATGAAATTACTTAACAAAGTACTCATTGCAACTGGATCAACTTGGCTTGTTTTTCTGGTTGCAGTCTATGTTGGCTCCCGCTTACCATTCTTCAGCAATCTCGCCACTCTTTTAGTCTTGAGCGTATTATTTTCAGTGTTGATGATGGCTTTCTTGCGCGTCATCATCATTAAGCACTTGGAACATTTTGATCACAACGTAACAAACTTAGAAGCGCATGAAGATATTCAGTTAGAGACTGCGTTACGCAAGGCGATTAATAATCATGAATTTGTTTTATATTATCAACCGAAAATAAATTTGCAGAATGGCACTATCTCAGCCGTTGAAGCACTCATTCGCTGGGAAAGTCCAGAGCTCGGCATGATCAGTCCTTCTATATTCATTCCGCTGGCTGAAGAAACCGGCTTAATTATGCAAATTGGCGAATGGGCATTGCGCGAAGCATGCAAAGCCAATAAAAGCTGGCAAAATCTTGGGTATAGACCGATTAGTGTCGCCGTGAATCTTTCGCCTAAACAATTTCGTCATCAAGATTTATCGCAACTGATTGCCACTGTGTTGAGTGAGACTGGATTGGAAGCGAAATATCTCGAACTTGAAATTACTGAAACTGCGGTGATGGATAATGTGGAAGCGGCTGTGAGCAAACTGCATGAGATTCACAAGATGGGCGTCAGTATTGCGGTTGATGATTTTGGAACGGGATATACGTCGATTAGCTATCTAAAACAATTTCCGATTAACGTGATTAAGATTGATCAAAGCTTTGTAAAAGGCATCCCGCAGAATCAAGATGATGTTGCGATTACGAGTGCTGTGATTGCTTTGGCGCACAATCTAGGGATTAAAGTTGTGGCTGAAGGTGTTGAGACGGCTGAGCAGTTACAGTGTTTAGCGGATCATCAGTGTGATTGGGTGCAAGGGTATTTTCTGAGTAAACCGTTGTCTGAGAAAAAGATGATTAAGCAGCTTGCTGAGATTCATGACATGCCTGCACCCCTCCCCTTGTGTGAGAGGTAATCTGACTTATCTAAGCCTCAAAGTTTGTTTTTGTTGAATAGATAATAATGCTTCTTCAGCTGACGCCAAGGCAGATTGAATTTCATTATATGCAGTTTCAGAAGTCTCAGGTAAGCTATCTGCGGTTTCAGTGAAAGTTATCTTGGATTTAGGGCATTTAATATTCCCTCTCTCAAGCCACTTTCGAATAGCCGATTTATCATAAACAAGTCCAGTACTCATGCTAATCGGATCATTGACAATACCTAAACTAAAAACACAAGTATATTTTTCTTCGATGGTGTTTATATCATCAGAAATTTTTTCTAATTGCACATTGATTTCTTTATCTTCATTATGCTCTTCTGATAGCTTTTTAATTTCTTTTCTTAATTTATCCACCTTATCAGAAGCGCCTGTTTTATCAGGTGTGCGCTCAAGAATGGGAGAAAGATTCTGCTTCATGGGAGGGGTGTAATTGTATCTTTGATAGAGATAAAATGTTAATGCTAGCAATAGCACACCTGATGCAAAAGCATACGTAAATTGAAATGCACCAGCATTATTATTAACGCTTTCACAGATTTTTTTTAAAACCTGCGTCATACAATGGGTGAAGTCATTTTCAACTTCGTCGGCGCTCAATCTCTTAAAGTAAATAGCATACGTATCCTGTGCAATTTGACACATCTTGGCAATTTCAGATTGCGAGAAACTAATAGAAGCGACATTCATATTGTGCGATGACACCCCGCAAATCTTTTTTTGTAATAAATTCTGAATATACTGGGTATCGAGAGAAGTCGTAATGAGATAAGAATGACTGTCTTTATCTTCAAGATAAATCGATTTCATTTCTGCTGTAACGATTGCGGGTAGTTCTACCAAACCTAGCAGCGTTATAATACCTGCTTTTAAATACGCCGAAGATTTGAATAATTGATGGATAAGGTTGGGTATTTTCATATTTATTTCATTTTTTTCATGAGAGCTGTATCGGTTTGAGCGGGGGATTGCAAATGCTTTATTCGCTGTTCAAAATCTTGTAGTCTACGCTGAATATCGTTCTTGATGATGACATCGACAGCCGGTAATGTATTAAGATTTTCACTGAATGGCTTGTTTGTTTTAGGGCAAGTGGTATTGTTATCTCGGAATGCGGCTACGATAAATTTCTTATTATAAGTCACACCTGTACTCATTGTAATAGGAATATCCATCAGATGCTTAGGCTTTGTTCCTGGACATTGAAATTTTTCTTCAAAAACTGTCATGTCTTTTGTCAATTGTTGAATCTCCATGCTTTCCTTTGCTTCATTCTGTAGCGCCAAGAGATTTTCTTTTATTTTCGCTAAGCGTTGAGAAAATCCTGTATTGGTTTCAATGTCGCTGTGATCTTGAGGCGCATTTTGTCGTTGAGCGGGAGAGCGCTTGTGACGATACTGTAGCGCTTGAAAAAGTAAAAACATTGCAGGAATCACGATAGCAAAATACAGCACGCCATTTTTAAATGATTGATTCGAATTTTCATGACATTCATCTACCAAGTATTTATAGATACAGCGAATGAAGCTATCGTCCTGCGGAGCATCTGCGCTAACATATATTGCCAACGTGTTTATGATAGGCGCTCCTCGGCCAGGCGCAATTTTGCGTGAGCAAAAGCCATCTACTTTTGTATAAGTATCTTGCGTAGGTTCTATAACCTTTGCTTCGCATATCCCATTTTCTAACATTGTCATTATTTCTTGGGTGCGAAGATAGGTTTTAACAATCAGCGAAGTCCCTGAAGTATGCGTAATAGAAATATTTTTTGCTTCTGGAAAGGCTTGGACTATTTCAAAAAGAATTCATAGGTATGTTTAGTGTTGTCAGGTCCTTGTGAACGATAATCTTTGTGAACAACATTATCGTAACTATACCCAATAGACTCTTTTTCTTCATTTGTAAAAAGCAAATGATTTGCTGCAATAACATCACCTGATCTCTTCTGAATCGCAAAAGACATCACAGCATCATCAGGATAACCAAATCGTGCCGCTATGCCTTCTCTCGAATACGTCTGATAGGTATCTTTCGGACCGCCTGTTCTGAATGGGCAATGTTCTTCATGGCATTGCTTTTTCCTCATTGTTTGGTTTGTTATAACGTATTATGTCTGTATTGACGGGGTGTTTCTTCGACTGGCTCATCTTGGTTTTTAGTATTCGGTCTATAAATTAATTCACTTTCATATGTGCTAGGATCATTTGGATCATAGGTATTTGGATTGTAGCGCCTGTTTTCTTGGCGCGTATAACCATCAGGGATACCATGTAAATTATTACGCAATTCATTTTTGTATTGTTCGTTCTCTTCGCCACAAACTTGAGTTGCCATGAGAGAATTCTTTGGATCTATCACACCGCCAACACTTTTAATGACAAAATGGCAGCCGTCTGCGGCTTCCATATATTTATCTAGTGGGAATAAGCGCCCATGACCATACGGTGCTTTTTCAGCATTTATCAGCACACTCTTATCATTCAGCAGAAGATACAATACTAATAGACGTGAAGAATATTTTAATAATGTTGATAAAAAATTAAAATTTGTTGCTTGATTGGGTGTGTGCGCCATTGTCTTAGTTACTCCGCGTGTTGATGTAATCCAGGTATTCGATTTTGTTGTTGTGGTGCTTGATTTTGTATCCCAAAAAATTTTTTCGCACAAAAAATTCCTATCGCTACCAAAACAACACTATTAAATGAACCGAAGCTATTTCTATAATTATTAATAGAATTTGATTCTTTAATAGTATCCTGAAGAACTCGACAAGAAAAATCTGGCTGATCCAACAATCCTTGGCCATCATTATCATGTGTAAACGTTACATTACGATTGAGTGCACTAGAGAGAAATTCATATGTGTTTTTTGGTGACTCGGATTTTTCTTCTTGGTTAGCGATGCGATTTTTCCATGCTTTTTTTGCTTTTTCATACATTGTTTTAGTAATAAGTGGCGTAGTCTCATCATAGGGTTTCAAGAAGAACGTAGACATTTGCTTAATGTAATAACCTAATGCAGTCGTGACCGCTTGGCGTAGAGGACGATATTGATGTCTTAATGCTTTGTCCGATTGAAATTTTATTATAAAACTTAAGAACTCATTCACATGCTCTTTGCTGACATTAACAGGTTTATTATTTTCTTTAAATGTCACAAAGGTGGGACGCGTGCCACTTAATTGTGGCGTAAAATAAGGTCTATTATCATTGACTGCCTGCAGTTTATGATGCGCATTGAATGCATCGATTAAACCCCACACTGTTTCTTTATACTGATTATCACTATATAACATGATACCCGTGTCTGTGATTTCAATATGTGGAATTAAAACTTTAGCTTTGCAAGCACTGACAGCGACGCCATCAATGGTTTTAGTTAATTGAGCAATGCCGCTTTTCATCTTGTTTTCCTGCTATGGGCTTGGGTCAATGTTGATGCGCAATTATATAGGAGTGGTAATATTTGTGCAAATATTGATTGGGTCTCCCCTCTCCCACTGATAACTCAATGATTATTCTAATGTTTTGTTGATGGGAGAGGGCTAAATCTACTGTCATTGCGAGCGTAGTGAAGCAATCCAGTTTTCTATGGTCTTGCGGGATTGAAAGCTGGATTACTTCGCTACGCTCGCAATGACGGTAGCTGTAGAAAACTCAGGAATGTGTCTTAAGCAATTTCAAAAACTCATCTTCATCTAACACTGTTACTTCCATTTCTTTAGCTTTCTTCAACTTAGATCCCGCATCTACACCTGCAACAACATAAGAAGTTTTTGCTGAAACACTACCCGCCACTTTCGCGCCTAAATTTTCTAATTTTTCTTTTGCTTCTTCGCGAGTCAGTGTTGATAACGTCCCAGTTAACACAAAGGTTTGACCTGTTAAGGCTTGTGTCTTATGCGCAACCGTCACTTTAGGCCAATGTATCCCAGCTTTTATTAATTTATCTATCACTTTATGATTATGTTCTTCCGCAAAAAACGCTACGATATGTTTTGCAACCACCGGCCCAATATCTTCAATGTCTTGCAAAGTTTCTTCTGTCGCAGAAAATAACGGTTGTAAATCACCATAAGACTTAGCTAAATTTTTCGCTGTTGCTTCCCCCACTTCACGTATCCCTAAAGAATAAAGAAAACGTGCCAAAGTAGTTTTCTTACTTTTCTCCAACGCATCTAATAAATTCTGCGCGGATTTTTCTGCCATTCTTTCAAGATCGGCTAATTGTTCTAAGGATAAATCAAATAAATCAGCTGCGTTTGTTATCAATTTAGCTTCAACCAATTGATCAACTAATTTATCGCCCAAACCTTCAATGTCCATCGCGCGGCGTGAAGCGAAATGTTTAATCGATTCTTTGCGTTGTGCTGGGCAAAATAAACCACCTGTACAACGTGCAATAGCTTCGCCTTCAATCTGTTCTACTGTGGAATGACAAACAGGACAATGCGCCGGTAAATGAATTTCTTTTTTCGCATGATGACTCGCAACCACTGAAACAACTTCAGGAATCACATCGCCTGCGCGTTGAATAATAACCTCATCACCCATGTGAATTTGTTTACGACGTACTTCATCCATATTATGCAGCGTGGCATTGCTAACGGTCACACCACCGACGGAAACAGGCTTCAAACGCGCAACCGGTGTCAAAGCACCCGTACGGCCCACTTGAAATTCAACAGATTCAATCACCGTATGCGCTTGCTCTGCAGGAAATTTATGCGCAATCGCCCAACGCGGTGCGCGTGAGACAAAACCTAATTCTTCTTGCTCTTTAATGCTATTAACTTTGTAAACAACGCCATCTATTTCGTAAGCGAGTTTTTCACGCTTAGCTTGCATTTTTTGATGATAAGCTAAACATTTTTCGATTCCATCAACCACAGTCGTATCAGAGCTGATAGGTAAACCCCAAGTTTTTAAGCACGCTAGAATTTCACTATGTTTATCCGGTAGTTTTTTACCTTCAACTTTACCTACCCCGTAACAAAATATCGACAGCGGACGTGATGCGGTAATATTTGGATCGAGTTGCCGCAAACTACCTGCTGCCGCATTGCGCGGATTTGCAAAAATTTTTTCACCTTTCTCTTCGGCATTTTTATTTAAAGCAAGAAATCCTGCTTTAGGCATATAGACTTCGCCCCGCACTTCTAATACGGCGGGATAATCCTTGCCACGCAGTTGTAAGGGCACCATTTGCAAGGTGCGTAAGTTAGTAGTGATATTCTCACCCGTCATCCCATCGCCACGCGTAGAACCCTGCACAAATTTACCGTTTTCATAACGTAAACTCACGGCTAACCCATCTAATTTAGGCTCACAAGAATACTGAACACTCTCTGTCTCACCCAGACGATCACGCACCCGCTCATCAAAATCAGTCACATCTTCATCCGTAAATGCATTATCCAACGACAACATCGGTATTTCATGTTGAACTTCTGAAAATGATTTTAAGGGTTTAGCACCAATGCGTTGTGTAGGCGAATCAGGTGTGACAAGATCTGGATATTCTAGTTCAATAGCTTTCAATTCTTGAAACATCTTGTCCCAAGCGGCATCCGATATCTTTGGATCATCTAGAACATAATAGTGATAATTATTTTCATTGAGTTCATGACGAAGTTTTTCAACTTTGTTCAGAATGTCTTGCGGTATTTTCATACGGTTTTCATGCGCTGATAATACGAAACCTTTTCTTGATACTGTCGTAAAATTTTATTATTCAACGGCACACGTTGGCTAGAATACAAATCACCATGCAAATCTTCTGCCAATTGATCCGCTGTTTTTAATAATTGCACGAAAGCTTCTTGCGCGTCTGGGACATGCGACAAGTTTGTAAAAAATATCAAACCAGAACAAGAAAATTCGCCCATTTTATCTAAATCAAATTCTCCGGGTTCTTTGGCTGAGGTTAAGCTGAATAGAGGTTCACGGCCCTGCGCTGTTGTCGTGTAATAATGAAAAATATTCATCTCACCAAATTGCATGCCTGTTGCAGCAATCGCTTGGAATAATTCATACGATGCAAATTCACTACCGGGTTTTGCAACTAACATAATGGCTAAAACATCATCCGTGAGATCGGGTGAATCTGGATTGACTTGAATCGTTTCTGGTATGGATTGAACTTCTGAAAGGTTTTCGGCATTATCTAGGTGTGGCTCAGGTTCAACCCTTGTGATTTTGATAGGTTGTTGTACTTCTTCATCTTGTATAGCATCTATCACTTCCGATAATTCACGACGCTGACGACGTCTTTGTCTCGCATCTAATAAAATGAGAACGACAATCACCGCACCAATGAACAATAAAAATAAACGCAGGTAACCTTCCATGGTCTTTTCTCCTTTCTATGCGCCTGCTAATGTAATAGCTTCTTCTACATTAACAGTCACTAATCGTGACACCCCTGGCTCATGCATCGTCACACCCACCAAGTGCTTAGCCATTTCAATCGCTAATTTATTATGACTGATGAAAATAAATTGCGTCTTTTCCGACATATTCTTCACCAACTGGCAGAAGCGACCAATGTTCGCATCATCCAGCGGTGCGTCAACTTCATCGAGCAGACAGAATGGCGCGGGATTCAAGTGGAAGATGGAAAACACTAGCGCGATAGCGGTTAATGCTTTTTCACCACCTGATAATAAATGAATTGTGCTATTACGTTTGCCGGGTGGGCATGCCATAACAGTCACACCAGCATCTAATAAATTATCACCGGTTAGTTCTAAATACGCATGACCGCCTGCAAAAACCGTAGGGAATAATTCTTTAAAGCGATCATTCACTTTATCAAAGGTTTCTTTGAAACGTGCGCGGGTTTCTCTATCAATTTTTGCGATAGCATTTTCTAAGGTATTCAAGCCATCAGTCAAATCATCATTTTGCTTATCTAAGTATTCTTTACGTTCTGAACACGTTGCGAATTCTTCAATCGCAACCAAGTTGATAGGCCCTAAACGCGTAATACGTGTGGTGATTTGTTCTAATTGCGCATGCCAGAGTTCTGCTGTGGCTTCTTCTGGGATGCCTTGCAGCAATTCTTGTAGGACTACACCCATTTCACTAATTTGTTCTAAAAAGCCTTCAGATTTGACTTTTAAAACCTGACATTCTAAGCGTAAAGATTCCAATCCATCACGAAATCTACTCATATCGCGCTCTAGCGATTGACGACGATTTTCGAGTGAACGTAATTCTTGTTCTAACAATTCCATGGTAGAGCGAGCAGTGTTGAGTTGTGACTCTACCCCTAAGTGTTGCTCTAATGAAATCGCTAATTCTTTTTCACGTTCTTCTATGGATTCTGCTGAATCTAATTCATGTTGCAAGGTGGTTTTACGTTTTTCTAATGCCATCAATTGGGTCTTGATGTGCATCATGGTTTGCTTCAGCGCACCTTCTTGCGATTGCGTCGTTTGCGTACGAATCTGTAAATCAGACGCACGGTCTTTGGCATGGTTAATTTGATCTCGCGCTGTTTGTAAACGCGTGCGCGCTGACTCGCGTTCTTGCACCAATGATTCGCGCTTATCTGCTTGTTGTTCCAAATAAGTCATGGCTTTTTGCCAGGTCGAACGCGCGTCGGTCAATTCTGTTTGGGCTTGTTGGAATTGGGTGCCGCATTCTTCTAGTTCGTTGATGATTCTAGACGCTCGCGATTTCAAATCTGCTAAACGTTCACGTTTAACTTTTTCACGTGCTTGCAACTCAGTGGTTTGCGCATGCGATTGGTTCACTGTCGCTTGCAGTTGCTCACGTTGCAATTCAAGTTGCTCAAGATCTTCTTGTAGCGTTTGTAATTCTTGCTCTAAGGTTTCTTGCATTGCTTCTTGTTTTGCAATGTTTTGCGTTAATTGCTTTAATTCTTGCTCACGCTGGAAAACACCGGCAGCGGGATCTTCATCACGATATAAACGCAACCAAGAAGAACTGACCCATGTGCCATCTGGCGTAATAACAGATTCATGCGCCGCTAAATTTGCGCATAAAGCCAATGCTTCAGATACTGTATTCGCGACATAAACACCAGACAATAAAGATTCTAGTGGCCATTTAGATTTGACTTTACTCAACAATGAAGTCGCAGCCGCACTGGAGGTTGCGCGTGAAGCTTGAGTAGAAAATACTAATAAGCTACCGTCATTAAATTCATCCGCTTTATTCGCAATCTCGGATAAATTATCCACACAAACTGATTGTAAAAAGGCGCCCAAGACTTTTTCTACTGCGCTTTCCCAACCTGCATCCACTTCTATGCCTTGTGCAAGACGGGGCTTTTTATCTAATTGATGTTGTGACAACCATTGCACTAAACGATTATTGTTTTGACCCAAAGCTGTCTGTTGCAAAGCTTCTAATGACGCTTTTTGGCCGCGCATTTGTTGCAATTCACTACGCACTTGATCTAATTGCGTAGCATTTTTTTGTTGTTTCGTGTGCAACTCAGCAATGTCATCGCGAACTTGTCTTAATTGATCATTCTGAGTTTCTGTTAATTCGGAAGACGCTTGCAATTGTCTGCTGAAATCTTCCAATTCTTTTTCACTTTCGGAGAATTGAAATTTTTCTTGCTCTTGCGCCAAAGTGGCTTGACGTTGTTTAATCGCCGCGAGTTTTTGTTCCAAATGTTGAATACGTGTTTGTTCAACTTGCGCTGATTGCGTCATTTCCGCAGCCAGTTGATTGAACTCATCCCAAGTCGATTGCCAGTTTTGTGTTGCGTCTTCGGCTTCCGATAATTCGACCTTAGCTTTTTCTGTCGCTTGTAAAGCTTCTTCCAATTCAGGTGTTAATTGCGCGATTTCTTCGGCTAATTCACATAACTGATCTTCCATGTCTTCCAGTTGTTGTGACGACGCTTGCCAATCACTTTCCACTTGCGCCAAATCGGATTGCCATTGTTGCTGACGTTCTTGATGATGACGAATATCTTGTTCCATGCGCGTGATATCATTGCCGGCAACATAATAGCGACGTTGCACTTCATGGAAACTCTCACTCGCTAAATGTAATTCTTCGCGCTTGGTCTCTAAGGTTAAATCAATTTCACCAAACTCTGCTTGGCGCGCTTCCACCGCGGTTTCTTGTTGCTGAACTTGCAGAGTGGTTTGAACGAGTTGGCTATCTAAATTGCGCCATTGAATGGCATACCATTGGGCGCGTATCGTGCGTTCTTCTTGCTTCAAGACTTTGTAACGTTCTGCCGCACTGGCTTGACGATTCAAGGTATTTAATTGTTTTTCTAATTCAGCGCGTAAATCACCTAAACGAGCTAAGTTTTCTTTGGTGTGTTTAATGCGGTTTTCCGTTTCACGACGGCGTTCTTTATATTTCGAAACCCCGGCGGCTTCTTCTAAATAATTTCGCATATCATCGGGTTTTGCTTCAATCACCCGTGAAATCATGTTTTGGCCAATGATGGAATAGCTACGAGGGCCCAAACCAGTGCCTAAGAAGATATCCACGATATCGCGACGTCGGCAACGCGTGCCATTTAAGAAATAAGCAGATTCACTCTCACGATTGATTTGGCGTCGGATGGAAATTTCAGCATAAGTGCTATATTCACCGCCAATTGTACCGTCCGAGTTATCAAATACGAGCTCAACGGAGGCTTGGCCGACAGGTTTACGGGTACTGGACCCATTGAAAATCACGTCGGTTAATAATTCACCACGCAGCTGTTTAGCGGAGCTTTCGCCCATTACCCATGAAATCGCATCGATAATATTCGATTTACCACACCCGTTTGGGCCGACGACGGCACACAAATCACTGGGCAATAGAACAGTAGTTGGATCTACAAAGGATTTAAAACCTGAAAGCTTAATTTTGTTTAGCTGCATAATTTTCCTCAATCACCCCATGCCCAGCATGGCACGGGATAGGTCACAATAAATTCAGTCTCGCTTAAGGTTAGCGTTTACCGTAAAAGCTGGTGTATTATACCCATATCTTTCCCCTTCTGGAATGAAAGGTATCCTATGAAGCTTTGGCACAACCCGTCCAAAAGCTCAGCCCCACCCAAACCTACCCTACCTGGGCAAGGGATATTCTATCTCATTGCAGCGTCTGGGATATTGATTTCTTTCATTCTTTGGTATGCCATTGTGATGCAAACTCACACCAATCTCCGGCATATTATCCAACTACACGCAGAACACGTCGCAAATGACATCCATCTTCAATTTGAGGTAAGAATATCAGCTTTAAAACACCTGGCCAAGCACCTTGAAAAATCTCCTACTTATTCAGAGTGGGAATCTAACGTAAAAGAGTTATTGGAGAACTATTCCGGGCTTGAATCAGCCGCCTCGATAGATCCCTCTCTCAAGCCACATTGGATGTATCCGGATGGCAATCTAGCTGATCAAAACCTCTATTCTAATTTCTTGACCCAATATGCGACCACCTTAAAAGATCTCGTCCAACACCCGCAAATCTGGATAAGCCCGGGTGTGAAATCCGCGTCAGGCGAAGCGGTTGTCTTTATTGTTGTACCCGTCATCTCGGCTAACGCTATCCCACAGGGGTTCCTAGTTAGTATTGTGAGCTTGAAAAAAGTCTTTAATGAGCAATTCACTAGCCCGAATTATACGACTGACATTTATGATAATGGGCAAAAACTCTATGCTTTTGAGCCTAACCATCCATCCAATGTCCTTTCGCCTTCGGTCGAACCCTTGGCGCTCTATGGCGCGAACTGGCAAATATTCGTCAAACCTAGCGAGACCCTAGTCAATAATGTGGAGAATTTCCTTCCCTACGTGACCCTGTTGCTTGGCATGTTCATTGGCGTGCTGCTGGCCATTTTATACCGCCTGGCGCAGTTGGTAACGCATCGTAGCCAATCTCTCAAAGTGACTAAGGATGAGTTAAATCGCCAAGTTGCTGAACGACACCAGGCGGAAGCCTCTAAGCAGCAGTTAGAGAAAGCGCTGCTACAAGGACAGAAATTACAGGCTATCGGCACATTAGCGGGTGGTATTGCGCATGATTTCAATAATATCTTATATGCCATTATGGGTTTTGCAGAAATGGCTCAAGAAGATATCGCAAAAGCAGGCGAACCCAACGAAAATTTGAAGAAAGTCTTAGAAGCCTCTCATCGAGGGCAAGAGATCATTTCTCGCATCTTGACCTTCGGCCGCCGCCATCACCCAGATTTTAGTCTGATTCAAGTGAGAGCGACCATAGACAATGTACTGTCTTTGTTAAAACCGACCATTCCAGCCAGTGTGACCATTCGATTCATCGTTAACATTACAGGCGATTGCACTATCATGGGCAATCAAACACAATTGCATCAAGTCATAGTGAATATTATCAATAATGCTGTGGATGCTATGGATGGTGAGGGAACAATTACAATAAAGCTTGATAGGGTCTCTGCTGACAATGCCTTGTTAAAACAATTTCCCGACGTTCACAGTACCAGCTATTGTAAAATTGAAATCAGTGATACAGGATATGGGATGGATCAAAGCACGATAGAACGCATCTTTGAACCCTTTTATACGACGAAAGAAGTCGGCAAAGGAACAGGATTAGGTTTAGCGACTGTGCATGCTATTATTAAAGAGCACCAAGGTGAAACATTGGTGACAAGCCAGATCGGTCATGGCTCTACATTTAGTTTATTTATACCAGAATACTCAACCGCGGAAAAAAATAGAGGGAAGTAACATGGCAAAGATTTTATTGGTAGAAGATGATTATCTTGTCAGAGACATGTTAGTGCAAATGTTACAACGTGCCTCTCATGAAGTTGCGAGCGCAACCAATGGTGAAGAAGCCATCGATGTTTTAAAGAAAATGAATCCTGATATTATGATTACCGATATCATTATGCCGAAAAAAAGTGGGATTACATTAATTTCTGAAGTGAAAGGCAAGCATCCTGATATGGAAATTATTGCGATTTCAGGTGGTGGCAGAATGGATCCTGCGGGTTATTTAGATTTATCAGAATCATTAGGCGCGAGTGTGTCGTTTGAGAAGCCTGTTGATAAATCTGCGTTGTTGATGGCGATTGATTTGTTGTTGCATGGGAAGCAGACTAAGACTAAGTTGAATTGATGCATTAATTGTTCCAATAATGCTTATGTACTTCTCGATATAAACTAGGCAATGCGATATCCGACTGCGTTAAAATTTGAAACTGTATTGCGCCATCGTGCGCAGTATCATAAGCAATTGCATTTAAATCATGATACGCAGCGACAACAGAACGATGTGGGAAATGATAGCGATTGCGGTATCCAATTGGGTATAAGACAAAATGCGGGTTCACTGCTGCCACGAAACGTATTAAGCCAGATGTTTTACTGCCATGATGCGGCGCAACAATGATATCAGCAGATAATGCTTCCGCAACATTCGATAACATAGACCTCTCTGCAAACTTTTCAACATCTCCTGTTAATAAAATATGTTTGCCATGGCTTGTCACGCGCAATACACAAGAACTATCGTTTCCTAAATGCAACGTATCTGACGTTGGATAAATAAATTCAAAATGCACACCGTCCCAATTCCAAGCTGTGCCTTGTAAACAATATTCTGCTTTCACAAATTTTTCAGGCACACTTGTTTTAATTACTGAAACAGGAAATTGCTTTAACACCGCTTGCACACCACCGATATGATCATTATCCCCATGACTAATTACAACCATATCAATCTGCTTTGTACCCATCACATGTAAAAATGGCACGACAACACTTTCACCCATATCAAAACTGGCGCTCATGCGTGGGCCTGTATCAAACACTAATACATGATGCTGGGTTTGCACAATGGCAGAGAGTCCCTGCCCTACATCTAGTAATGAAAACCACACATCATTTTCTTTGGGCGCTACCGGTTTGTAGAGAATCAGCGGCAATACCCAAATCACACCTAAATAACGACCTGGAAATCCTATAGGAAGTAATAACATCAACACACCGACAAGCGCTGCAGCCAACATCCAACCATGTGGAACAGATTGATACCAGACAAATCCTGGTAAATGCGCAAAGAATGTTAATATTTTCCATAAAATACTTAAGACTTTATCTGCCAGGATCAAGACTATCCCACCGGCTTTCGCAGAAAATAATAGAAGAAAACAACCTAGAAGAACGAGCGGCACAACAATAAAAGCAACACCAGGAATCGCAATACTATTCGCAGCAAACGAAATAAATGAACATTGCTGAAATAAAGCCATGCTTAATGGAATTAAACCAATCGCAATCACCCATTGTATTCTACCCCACTTCCACCACCAGCCTGTTGGTAAAATCCTTCCGCTCACGCCATAAATAATCAGCGCAACGGATCCAAAGGATAACCAAAAACTTTCCGTTAACACACTGAGTGGATTCCACACTAGTACAACAAATATAGCCGTGCACCATGCATGCCATACACCAATCTGCCGTCTCATCAATAAAGTAAAAAGAAATACAAATAACATTAAACAAGCACGCTGTGTCGGAATAGAAAATCCTGCCATGGCACTATAAATCAGCGCCATGATTAAAGCAGCAATCGCACCAGCGTGTTGCGCAGGCATTTTTAATGTCAACGCTGGCACGCGTCGCCACAATGCTGTTACAAGAAAATGTGCTAGCGCTGCCATGAAGCCTATATGCAGTCCCGCGATAGCCATTAAGTGATTGGTACCAGTGTTGCGTAGGACTTGCCATTCGTTGGCGTTAATATCATGACGTTCGCCGATGGCTAAGGCCGTGATCCACGGTGAAGTTTGTGTTGTCGGTAAATTTTCGGCAATTTTATGTTTTAAATATTCTCGCATGCGATCTATTGGGCGGTGATACCAATGGTGACTGAGCTGAGTGTGAGGTAATTTTATTATGATATAACCGTTTGCGTGTATGCCTTCTTGTAGAGCAAAAGCTTCGTAATCAAATCCGCCTGGGTTTAATGTGCCGTGAATTTTTTTTAAATGGACAGAGAGATTCCATTCGTCACCTACGTGTAATGGTGTTTCGGGATTGCGCCAAGTTAAACGTATCAAGCCACGAGCGGGTTGTGTTGTGTTTTCTGATTTTATTTTTTTGAGTTGGAATAAGAAGCTGGATCCGAGTGGGTTGGGGTTTGGGATGGATGCGATATAGCCGGTGATGGATAGGGTTTTGCCTTCTAAGTTTTCTGGGAGCGCCCAAGCAAGTTGGGTGTGGGCGCAATAGAAGCACCAGGTGAAGCCGCAGAGGAATGCGAAGGGGATGCGGAGAGTGTGCCAGTGTTTGTAAAAAAGCATGATGCAGAGACAGAAAATTGCAAATAGACTTGCAACCGAATAACCATTCGGCAAGTGTGAAAAAAATTGCAAAGCTAAAACTCCGGCTAGGAAAGCCAATATCCATGAGCGCATGATTATTTTCCTGATAAGTTTATAAGAGGATTAAGAAGATAGGGTGGGATAAGTCGTCATTGCGAGTTACTGCCGTCATTGCGAGCGAGAGCGAAGCAATCTAGGCTTTAATGTTTCTTGCTCGAGTGGCATAAAAACCTGGATTGCTTCGCTCTCGCTCGCAATGACGGCAGAAGAGAACTCGCAAAGAAGGCGGGAATTTTCTGGATGAGCTTGAGTGAAATATCTTAAACTATAAAAATTAACTTCCTATCTTTAAACCAACGAAACCAATTTCCCATCTTCAATCTGCAACACCCGCTGCGCCCGTTTCGCCAATCGCATATCATGCGTCACAATCACAACGCTAGTGCGCATTGTTTTTTGCAAATCTAAAAATAATTCAAAAACACGCTCAGCATTGCGAGGATCTAAATTGCCCGTCGGTTCATCCGCTAAAACACACAACGGATCTATTACTAAAGCACGCGCAATAGCAACACGCTGACGCTCACCGCCAGACAGTTCGCCAATTTTATGCGTGAACCTATCTTTCAATCCTACCATTTCTAACAAATGTTCTGCTTTAGGTTGAATTTCCTTAGGATTCACACCACGAATCAACAAAGGCATACTCACATTCTCTAATGCCGTAAAATCTGCCAATAAATGATGAAACTGATAAACAAACCCTAAAAAATTATTTCTTAAACGACATTTCTCAACTTCTGATAATACAAATAATTCTTTGCCACTAATCCAGACTTGTCCACTTGTTGGTTTATCTAATCCACCCAGCAAATGCAACAAAGTACTTTTACCCGAGCCTGAATTACCCACAATAGAAACCATTTCTGATGATTTCACTTCTAAATCAATATGCGATAACACATCAATAACCGACGTACCATCATGATAACTTTTCGCTAAATCGCGACAGGATAAAATCACATCATTCATAACGCAAAGCCTCCACGGGTTCTGTTTTGGATGCACGCCATGCGGGATAAATCGTTGCTAAAAAACTTAATCCTAGCGCCCAAAGACTAATACTCAACACATCACCCCATTGAATTTCAGAGGGCAAGTAATCCACATAATAAATTTTTGATGAAATGAACTGCATATGCAAGACATGCTCAATCCAACGCACAATTTCAGTCACATGTGTTGCCAATGCAATACCACCTATCACACCCAACAAAGTCCCAACAATACCAATCGTCGCGCCTTGCACGATAAAAATGCCCATAATGGTTCTAGGCGTCGCGCCTATGGTACGAAGAATCGCGATATCGGATTCTTTTTCATTCACAACCATCACCAGCGTGCTCACCAAATTAAACACGGCAACAGCAATAATTAACATTAAAATAAAAAACATCATCGTTTTTTCTAAACTGACTGCTTTGAAAAATGGACCAAATTGATCAGCCCACGTCATAATTCTAGCCGTAGGTGTTAACTGTTGCATGAGTTGATTTGCAAATTCTCGCACAGCATAAACATTATTAATATTAACATGCAATCCCGATACGGCAGTTTTCATTTCTAATAACTTTTGTGCATCGCCTAAACTGATAAAAGACATAGAATCAAAACCAGAGCCACCACCTGCGCTAAATATTCCCGTTACCATAAAACGTTTAAAGCGCGGAATAACACCAGCTAATGACACAGACATTTCAGATGTGACAACGGTGACTTTATCCCCAACCATGACATCTAAGTAATTGGCGATATCCGCACCCAATACAATACCAAAACTCCCTGTCACTAATGATTTGAGATCACCCTGTATCATTTCATCATCTAACGCAGAAATCTTTTTTTCTTCGCCAGGAATAATACCGCGAATTAATGATGGGTGGACTCTACCGCCATTGGTAATTAACACTTGGCCATCGACATACGGGGCAACCGCTGTGACATCAGGTACTTTTTTAATAAACTTTTCTAAGTCTTGCCAATTTTCAATATATGTCGCCTCACTACTAACAGTCAGCGCAGGCACCATACTGAAAACGTGTTTTTTAATTTCACGATCAAAACCATTCATCACAGATAACACAGTGATCAATGCAATAATCCCTAACGCAATCCCAAACATAGACATCATAGAAACAAATGAAATGAAATGATTCCGACGCTTGGCGCGTGTATAGCGTAATCCGATAAAAAATGTGATAGGTCTAAACATATTATTCTCTCACTCTTGGCGCTTTAAATAATTTGAAAAAATTATCCGTCGTTTTTTCCGCAAATTCTTCTAACGATATTCCGCGCAATGCCGCAATACATTCCGCCACATATCGAACATAAGCCGGTTCATTTGACTTCCCACGATGCGGAACAGGCGCCAAATATGGTGAATCTGTTTCAATCAACAATCTCTCTAACGGTACACGCTTTGCGACTTCTTGAATCTCTAGCGCATTTTTAAATGTAACAATGCCTGAGATCGAAATATAAAAATTCATATCCATCGCTTCAGACGCTGTTTGCCAATCTTCAGAGAAACAATGCATGACACCACCTAACGAAGCCGCATCTTCTTCACGTAAAATTCGCATAGTATCAGCTCGCGCTTGCCTAGAATGCACAATCAACGGTTTCTTTAATTTTTTTGCTGCGCGAATATGATTGCGAAAACGGTCGCGCTGCCACTCTAAATCCCCTTCGCTGCGGTAATAATCTAATCCTGTTTCACCTATCGCTATGACTTTCTCATCTTGCGCAAGCGCAATCAAATCCTCTTCTGTCGGTTCTTTTTCTATGGGCTCATTAGGATGCAAACCTAAAGACGCACTGACTTGCGGATACGCTCTAGCAATACGCAACACATCCACAAAATTATCCAAAGTGATGCACACACATAACATATGACCTACGCCTAGTCCTTTCGCCTGCAACAAGGCTTTATTTAAATCACCCGCATAAGGTGTTAAATCTAGGCGATCTAAGTGACAATGTGAGTCAACGAGAAACATATTGTGCCCATTTTATTAAAACATTTTCTATAACAAGCTGTTTATTCAAATTATACGACGCAACTAAATTTGCACGCGCAGCTTGAATCTCATCAATATACGCTAATAAATTATTTTTCAATAATGCCACACTCACTCTTACAATCTCAGCGCGATAGTCGCTATTCACTAATTTAGATTCATCTTGTGTCAATTTAAATCGCAGCAAATCCGTTAGCCAGCTTAACAATAAATCTACCACACATAATTGATCCAGCTCTTGCCATTTTGCCGCTAATTGCAAAGGATCTATTGCCCCTTCTGTTAGCGCATGCACATCATGATATAAATCTTTGCGCAGTGTAAATAAATCTTTATCCGCCCACAACAAGGCTTTTAGTGGCGCACCTTCTGCTAATTTTAATAAGAGCTGCAGATCCACTTTTTCATTTGGCAACTGTGACCGCAGCCAATTAACTGCTTCTGACTGAGAAGGTTTGGTAAAAGTAATTTTTTGACAACGACTGATGATAGTAGCAGGCAGTCGTGAGCCTTGATCACTCACTAAAATAATCACGGTATTCGGTGTCGGTTCTTCTAATGTTTTTAATAAAGCATTCGCCGCGTTGATATTCATCGCTGTCGCAGGATGAATAATTATCACACGATACCCGCCTTGCATGGATGTTTCATTGACGTTTTTGACTACTTGGCGAATTTGATCGATGGTAATCGTCTTGCTATCTTCTTCGGGTTCAATCATCATCAAATCAGGATGTGATTTTGCAGCTGCCATATGACACGCATGACAGCTTCCACACTGTCCACCGGCTTCAGAAGGTTGGCTACACAACAAAGCATTTCCCAGTGTTTGCGCAAATTGTTTTTTCCCTAAACCGCCGATTCCCACAAACAAAAAAGCATGTGCAAACCGACCTTGTTGTCTGGCTTGCCACAACTGTTGCCAGGCCGTCGCTTGCCAGGGGTAAACCTTGTCAGGGGGCACACTACTTGTCATGCTATATTTCCCAGCTTATCTAATACTTTTTTAATTTCTTCATTCACTGCCACTAAAGGCTGTGCCGCGTCTATCACATGGAAGCGGTTAGGGTCTTGCTTTGCACGTGTTAAATATCCTTCACGCACACGTTCAAAAAATTCTATTTTTTCTTGCTCAATTCTATCGCGCTGCCCACGACTCTTGGCTCTGGCCAAGCCGAGCTCGGGTGAGGCATCTAGTAATATCGTAGCATCTGGTACTAAGCCACCTTCGATCCATTGATCTAGCGTGGCAATTTTTTTGAGATCCAAACCCCGACCTGCGCCTTGGTAAGCATAGCTTGCATCGACAAAACGATCGCTCACCACCCATTTGCCTGCTGCTAATGCCGGTTTGATTAAATGCGCCATGTGCTGCGCACGGCTGGCAAACATCAAAAGTAATTCTGTTTCAGATGCCATGGTTTCTTCTGCATTGGGGGTCAATAAGACTTTACGGATTTGTTCGGCTATTCCGGTACCACCTGGCTCGCGAGTCATCACAATTTCTTGTTTAGCATGAACCAAATAGTTTTGAATAAACTTGATGGCAGTCGATTTTCCGACACCTTCTATGCCTTCTATTGTGAGAAATTTGCCAGTGTGATTTTTACTGTCCATGAGGAAGGTCTTCCATAACAATATTTTGACAAGGTATCATACTTAAAGGAGTTGAAACAGAGAGCTTATGCCGCCGCCACTAATCTTCGAGCCGCATAATAACCACCACCAATTAATGCATGCTCAGGATTACAGAGCACGCCAAGCGGGTAATGTTCGCGCTGTGACAGATAGGCTGGAGAGGCTTTAATACCATCATAGAAATCCTGACGCTCAAATACTTCCAAATGACTCAATGCCACGCCACCCGTTAGCCAGACACCGCCTTCAGGCATAAATATCAACTGCACGGTACCAACAAATAAGCCTACATACCATGCAAAAGCATCTAACATTTCCGGCACAGATCCATCACGCATCTTAATACCGACTTGTTCTGGCGTCACCGGCTCGCTATCACCATAAAAGAATTGATAGAGTCGCACAGTCCCCTGCCCTGACAATACGGTTTCAAATGTCAGTGGTTGATTGGCTTTTAAAAATAAATGCTCATGTAAAAAATGATTAAATGCTTTATGACGGTCTAACTGGTGTTTGCTGCCATTGGGTGGTGTTGTAATCCCTATGTGTCCAATTTCATTTTTGCCTAACCAGAAATTGCCATCTGAAAATAACACACCATCTTTTAAACCCAAACCTGTGCCAATACCCAATGCAACACGACGACCTTGTGAATTCATTTCGCATTGATTCAAACGCAAAATATTTTTAGGATCTTGCATATACGAAGTAAATGTCGCACACACAATAGGCGCATAATCATGAATGACTTCAAATCGCGGCCACTTTAATTTTTTCGCGACAGACGCAAAAGGCATAGGATAAGGATAACCATTTTCCAACAATAAAAATCCATTGTCATATTGTCCAGCCGCACCAATACAAATCGCATCCACTTCTGAAAATGCAACACCTAAGTCGCGTTCAAGCTGTTGGATTAAATCTTCTAGGGAAGTGGTTTGAGATAATTTAATGGTAGCGCGCTGTTGACAGTCTATGGTATTTGACTCGGGCTGACACACAACCACGCCTGCAGAACATTTCGTTCCACCCAAGTCCCATACAATAATTTTTTTTGTCATGAGGTGTTAACCAATTTGCGACTCTGTTAATAAATCTTTAGTACAAAGCGGTTGACCAATATCACGTAACGGTAATCGATTACGGATATTTTCTTCAATTTGTTCTAAGGTCACACCTTTTGTTTCTGGTGTTTTGTAATAGCAGAAGACAAATGCAAATATGCAAACGCCCGCATAGAGTAAAAATGTTTGGCTAGGACCGAAATCATTCAACAAAGTTAAGAACGTTGAAGACACAGCGAAGTTCCAGAACCAACAGCTGAATACAGCCACACTCATTGCAGCCGCTCTAACATTCAGTGGGAATATTTCAGAAACGACCAACCACAAAATGGCGCCCAAACTGAAGGCAAAACAAATGATATAAATAAATGTACAAGCTACAGCGACCCAACGCATGACGCTGATATCAACGCCTTGATGAAACGCGAGGCTTAAAGCGGTCAAGCTTAAACACATTCCAACCAAGCCAGTTAACAATAAAGGACGGCGTCCTAAACGATCAATGACAAGAATGGCGAATACGGTAGAAAGCACGTTGACAATCCCTATGCCAACCGTTGCTAAAATTGAGTTAGACACATCAACAAAGCCTGCCATTTGGAAAATAGTCGGCGCATAGAAAATAACGGTGTTAATACCTGTTGCTTGTTGAATGAAGCCTAACATCGCACCGAGGAAGAGAACCGGTCTTACCCAAGGAGAAAAGATTTCGCGGAAAGTCGCTTCTTTGACATTTAAACTTCTTTTGATTTCTTGCATTTCTTGCGCGACATCTTTGGTATTTCTTAAATTACGGAGAACGCGGGTTGCTTCATCTATTCTATTTTTGCCGACCAACCAACGTGGGCTTTCTGGCAAGAATATCATCCCCACCAAGAGCATCAACGCAGGCACCAAGCCCATACCAAACATCCAGCGCCACGTACCATGGAAGCTAGTGAATGAATAATCGATGATATAAGAACAAAGGATACCGGTGGTAATGGCTAATTGATTTAACGTCACCAGACCGCCTCGCAAGGAGAAAGGTGAGACTTCAGCAATATAGAGTGGCGCGATATAAGACCCGATACCTATCGCTAAGCCAATGATTAAACGCCCAAATAAGATAGCCGATACTTGCATGGCGAAGGTGGCGATCATTGTTCCAATGATGAATAAAACAGACACAACGACCATTAACTTGCGTCTGCCATACTTATCCGTCAGGTTTCCGCTGCACAAGGTCCCAATCATGGCCCCCAACAAGACACTGCTGACAATAAATTCTTTCATTTCTGTCGTGAGAACGAAATCTTTCTGAATAAATAACAATGCGCCCGAGATAATTCCGGTATCAAAACCGAACAATAACCCCGCCAGAGCCGCAATTGCTGAGACCCCGTAGATATAAAAACGTGATTTAGAAGTAAATTCCATAAATCATCCTGTTATGGTCAAAAATGAGGGTGATTAATTAACACGATTCGGGCCGAAGTGCAAGTCACTGTACAATTACTTGCCCAGCCTGAATTGCGTCCACGCCCTCATGATATAGCGCCAACTCCTGAGTAGTTAACCCGATTTTTTCGTCTTCGGTCAAAGCCAGCGGAATTAAGGGGGCTAGAGAGGGGCATTTAATGTAATACGCACACAATTTTGCAATATTTTCCCGATAATAAGCACCGCCAAATCCTACAAAGCGTTGCACTAAATCGTAAACAGCATAATCATTCAAGCCATCCCCTACATATAAAATGTCAGGATGTTTTTCTTTAATTTGAGCAACAATTTCACGTTTTCCATTGCTTTTGACCAACGGTGACGAGCGATCAAACGATCGATATCGCCCCTCGGAGTCAAATTGAATATCGACAGCAAAAATATTTTTCTCCGGCACATGAAGCCGCCGACCGAAATCGACTACTGCAGGCAGCAAGCCTGCCGACAGAATATAAACTGATTTACCTAAATGGATGAGTAGCTGGATAACACTAGCCGCCGCATCTACACGCTTCGCAAAATATTCGCGCCCCAAATCCATTAAGTCTTCTTGTGTAGGCTGAACTAAATCTAGCCTTTGCTCGTATAGACCGGCATTAATCCCTAATTTTCCCATTGCATCTGCGGTCAAGCGCTGTACTATATCTGCAGCCCCACTTTTTTTGGCTAATTCATCGATACCCTCAATGGTACTCAAAGTGCCATCACAATCGAAAATAATTGTATTAATTGGATTTTTAATTTGCCAATTGGGTATCGTCATATGAATCAATCCTAAAAAAGAACGTAATGTAACCCCTATTCCAGTAGGAGCAAAGATGTTTAAGATACAAACGCTAAATGCTATTTCAGCCATAGGCTTAGAACAATTTCCGAGAGAATTATATGAGGTCGCCTCTGAAATACAACATCCCGACGCGATTTTAGTTCGGTCCCAGGATATGCATGGCATGAAATTAGCAGAATCCGTCATTGCGGTTGGTCGAGCTGGCGCTGGGGTCAACAATATTCCGATTACGGAACTCACACAATTAGGCATCCCTGTTTTTAACACACCAGGCGCGAACGCCAATGCCGTTAGAGAATTAGTCATTGCCGGCATGTTGCTTGCGAGTCGCAATATTTGTCAGGCGTGGAATTATGTCAGCCAATTAGAAAATAATCCTGAAACATTAGATATGAAAATCGAACAAGATAAAAAACAATTTGTGGGTTTTGAACTCATGGGCAAAACCTTAGGCGTCATCGGCTTGGGTAGTATTGGTGTAAAAGTGGCAAATGCGGCACTTAGCTTAGGCATGCGCGTCATTGGTTATGATCCGACTATCACTGTACACCGCGCTTGGGAACTTTCTTCCAGCGTACAACAAGCCCATAGTGTTGATGATTTATTAATGGAATGTGATTTTGTGACCTTCCACGTTCCACTCAATGCTGACACAAGAGACATGATTAATAGCTCACGACTGAAATTATTAAAAAACAATGTTGTGATATTGAATTTTGCGCGCGAAGGTATTATCGAAAACAAAGCCTTACTCGACGCACTCAATGAGAAAAAAGTCTTAGCCTATGTTTGCGACTTCCCTTCTCCCTTATTAAAAAATCATCCACGCGTCGTCAGCTTGCCACACTTAGGCGCTTCAACTAAAGAAGCTGAAGAAAACTGTGCTGTGATGATAGTCAAACAAGTCCGTGACTTTCTTGAAAGTGGCTCGATCACAAACTCTGTGAATTTCCCCACGCTTGAAGTCACCAAGAATAAAACGGGCTCGCGCCTTGCCATAGTCAATCAAAACATTCCTAGCATGGTCGCGCAAATTTCTTCGAAACTAGCTGATGCAAAAATAAATATTCTCAGCTTATCCAACAAATCACGTGATGACATTGCTTACACTTTAATTGATGTGAATAGCGACTTAAACAAAGACTTATTAAAAGAAATTTCTAGCATTAAAGGTGTCATACAAGTGCGAAATATTGTGTTCAGCGAATGAGTAATCTTATCACGTTAGAAAATATATCACTGGCATATGGTCTAGATCATCTCTTAGATCATGCAAAGCTTCAAATCGCCTCAGGTGAGCGCGTTTGTTTAATTGGACGCAATGGCGCAGGCAAATCTTCTTTGATGAAGATTATTGATGGCACACTTTTACCTGACAGTGGCAATATTTTTCGTCAACCGCATTTGCGCATCGCACGCCTAGAACAAGAATTACCGCAAACGATTACAGGCACAGTGTATGAATATGTCGCCAGTGGCTTAGCTGAGACAGGCAAACTGCTTGCAGACTATCATCTGCTTTTACATCGCCTAGAGCATTCTTGCACCGATGAAGATTTAGCTGAGCTCGAACGCTTACAACACCGCATCGATACAACAAACGGTTGGGAATTTGAGCAAAAAATCAAAAATATTTTAGAACGACTGGAATTAGATGCAGAGCAATCTGTTGCTAACTTATCAGGCGGTTGGCAGCGGCGCGCAGCATTGGCGAAAGCATTAGTGATTTCACCTGATTTACTTTTATTAGATGAACCGACCAACCATTTAGACATAGAAGCGATACAATGGTTAGAAGAACAATTGCTGGCGTGTCAGATAGGGTTGTTGTTTATCACCCACGATAGATCTCTCTTGCAACGACTTGCGACTAGAATTATTGAATTAGATCGCGGCAATTTAACTTCATGGCCGGGCGATTACGAAAACTTTTTGCGTCGCAAAGAAGAAATGCTCCACGCAGAAGCGCAACAAAATGCTGAGTTCGATAAAAAACTGGCACAAGAAGAAAAATGGATACGCCAAGGCATCAAAGCCAGACGCACACGTAATGAAGGTCGCGTCCGCGCATTAGAAGCACTACGTTTAGAACGCAGCAAGCGTAGAGAAATCCAAGGGAAAGCCAGCTTCAATCTGAATGAAGCACAAAAATCAGGTCGCTTAGTCATTGAAGCCGAAAATATTTCACAAGCGTACAATCAAAAAACCGTGATAGATCATTTTTCCGTACGCATCATGCGCGGTGATCGCATTGGTTTAATTGGACCGAATGGCGTAGGCAAAACGACATTACTCAACATTTTATTAGGAAAAGTTCCACCACAACAAGGTACTGTCACACAAGGTACAAAACTACAAGTCGCTTATTTCGACCAGTTGCGCCAAGCCTTAGATTTAGAAAAAACTGTAATTGAAAATGTCGTACAAGGTTCCGACTTTATAGAAACCGATGGACAGAGACGTCACATCATGAGCTACTTGGGTGATTTTCTCTTTACACCACAACGTGCGATGACACCGGTGAAATCTCTCTCGGGTGGCGAATGCAATCGCTTATTGCTCGCAAAATTATTCAGTCTACCCGCGAATTTATTAGTCTTAGATGAACCGACTAATGACTTAGATATTGAAACTTTAGAATTGTTAGAAGAATTATTAAATAACTACCAAGGCACATTATTGATTGTCAGCCATGATAGAACATTCCTAGATAATGTTGTGACAAGCACTTTAGTTTTTGAAGGCAATGGTGTCATTGAAGAATTCATAGGTGGTTATCAAGATTGGTTGCGACAACGTAAAGTGGCTGAAAAACCTAAGATAGAAACACCTAAAGTGACAGCTTCAACACCTATTAAAGAAAAACCAAAAAAACTCAGCTTCAAAGAACAAAAAGAATTAGATGAAATGCCTGTGCTCATTGAAAAACTGGAAAAAGAACAAGCTGATCTGACAACCCAAACCGTAGATCCTAAATTCTATCAACAATCGGCTGATAAAATTGCGGAGACGTTAGATAAGTTAAAGCAGGTTTCAGAAAAAATCAAAACAACTTATGCAAGATGGGAAGAGCTAGAATCGATTTCTCATGGCAAATAAATCTGTGTCATGCCAGCATGCTTTTACATTGGTATCTACACAAGTTTTATTTTTCGATTCTGTCATGCCAGCGTGCTCTCAGCTGGCATCCATCTTTCCATGACACAGGCAAGGTCGCAGCACACAAAGGGCTGGATGCCAGCTAAAAGCACCCTGGCAGTGGGGTGCGTTAAAGAGAAAAAAATAGACATCCGCCCCAGAATCCTATATTTTATTTGATTCATTAATCACCACACACACTTAACCCGTATAAGAACTAATACGCCATGCAAATAGATAATCGCAAACAAGCACTTCAAGACAAAACTGTGCGAATTTCCTGTGTTGTACCTGTCTTTAATGAAGAAGCCTTAGTGGATTCATTTTTCGAAGCATTGCAAGCTAAATTACTTGAGCTTACTAACACGTTTGAAATTATTGCAATTGACGATGGCAGCCAAGACAATACCGTTAAAAAAATTGCAGCATTACCAAAAAAATATCACGTAAAATTGATCGCATTATCGCGTAATTTTGGCAAAGAAACCGCGCTTACTGCCGGGCTAGAACACGCCACAGGCGATGTCGCCATCATCTTAGATGCCGATTTTCAACATCCCTTAGAAGTGATACCTACGTTCTTAACACACTGGTCTGAAGGCTATAACATGGTGTACGGCGTACGTGAAAATCGCGATAATGAATCCTCAATTAAACGCAACTTTGCCAGACTCTTTTACTGGTTAATGACAAAAATTACTAAAATTGATATCCCCAATAATGCCGGCGACTTCAGATTACTCGATCGCAAAGTTGTTGATGCGATCAATCAAATACAAGAGCGCACCCGTTTTATGAAAGGCTTGTATGCCTGGGTGGGTTTCAAAAAATTACCGGTGCCATTCACCGTACAAGAGAGAGCCGCTGGAAAAAGCTCATGGGGATTAGCGCGCTTGACTGAATTAGCGCTGACCGGCATCACCTCTTTCTCAGATATCCCGTTGCGCGTATGGGGTTTGATTGGATTTGTTATTTCACTGATTTCATTAGTTTATGCAATATATATTGTGACAGTGACATTAATTTTTGGCGCAGATTTGCCTGGCTTTCCAAGTATTATTGTGGCATTAATGTTTTTTGGTGGGATACAACTCTTATCGATAGGCATCTTAGGTGAGTATATCGCACGGATTTTTACAGAAGTTAAGCAACGCCCTAAATATTTAATTGAGAAAAAATATGGGTTCGAAGACTAAATTATTTTTCCAACTGGTACGCTTTGGCATAGTCGGCGTTTCTGCATCCGCCGTACATTTCTGCGTCGTTGTTTCATTAGTAGAGTTAGCTGCGTTAAAACCGTTGGTTGCAAATATTTTTGCGTTTTTTATCTCATTTCAAGTGAGTTACTTTGGGCATAGTAATTGGACTTTTGGTGAAACTGCTACCTTACATCGCGTTGCCTTACCACGCTTATTGTTGGTCTCGGTTATCGCAATGGCAATCAATGAAACTATGTTTTATTTCATGATGACTTTCTTCCAACTACCCTACCCGATCGCGCTTTTAGTGGTATTAACTACCATACCGATTGTCACTTTCATCATCAATAAACTATGGGTTTTTCGATAAGATTACATCTGGTTGATTGCTTAATAACACAATGTGATTTTGCTCGCTGATTTTATATACTGTTGTTTGTTGTTCTAGCTTATGAAAATAATTTTCATCTGTGATCACAAACAAACGTTTTGCACTGTGCCAACGCTGCCAAAAAGTGGGTTCTTCAATTAACCAATCTTTAGTATCTTGGAATACCATGCCATACCAAATTTCTCGTACCCAATTATCTTTTTGGGGAATATCGGATGCATGCCAATCTGCTACGATAGTGACACGTCTTTGTAAATAGATCGGTAAGTCTTGATAATATTTGTAGTATGCAACAACTTCATCATCTGCTTGTAAATGCGGTTTTAAATCCTGCACGAGTGGCTTAATAGATTTATCATTGACCGTATCTAATCCCGCTGAAAATACTAATAATGAGATAGCAATAGTCAAAGTGAGACAGGTAAAGACGCTACCCAATTTTGGCCTATGTTTTAATAAATGACTGATAGCGCCAGCGATTAAAAGTAATACCCCTAACCCAAGTAGATAAGGAATAAAGTGGCTTGGAATATCAATCCAATTCCTAAAAAACGGCGCAACTAAAAAGCCAATGCCCAATACAATACTTAAATAAGTGAATACCGTCTTACCTGCTTTCACGCCGCCTGAATTAACCTTGTCCCAGCATACATTCAAATAACTCCCCACTAATAAAGCGCAAGCTGGAAATAACGGTAAAATATATCCCACAGTTTTTGAGTGCGGGATAGAAAAGAAAATCAATACCATGAATAACCACAAGACTAAAAATAATTCTGCAGCATGTGCATTTTTATTTTTCCAAATGACTTGTAGTTTTTGATAGACCGCTTGAATTAAAAAGAGCGACCAGGGGAAAAATCCACCCATCACCACCGGAATATAAAACCAAAACGCGGCTTTATCATTAAAATCTTGCAGTGTCAGAAAACGTGAAACTTGCTGTGTCACAAAAAAGAAATGTAAAAACTCAGGATTCGCTTTCTGCACTAAATAATACCAAGGCAACGTTATCGCCAGAAAAATTACTAACCCACCCAATAAATTCATATTAAGCAAAGTACGCCAACGGTTCAGCAGAATGATCCATGCACCGATAATCATGGCGGGGAAAGCTATCCCAATTAAACCTTTAGTCAGCGCTGCTAATCCAGCGAAGAGATAAAAAGCCAGCAGGAGAAATGTTTTCGTCTTCTGTGAAGCGCTCTGCATAGCAGCAATAAAACACAACAGTGAATTACCAATTAAGGCAGCCACTTCTAAATCAAGATTCGCGTAATGCGCAGCGCCGTAATACAAAGGAGACGTCGCTAAAATCAAAGCAGAGATCACACCAGTGCGGCGATCAAAGAGTATTCTTCCGGTAAAATAAACAACGAGTGAACTGAACACACCCATTAAGGCAGGCCAGAATCGCAAAGCCCATTCTTTCAATCCAAAGAGATTAATCGCAATCGCTTGCAACCAATAATACAAAGCAGGTTTATCTAAGAATGCCACGCCATTCAGGCGCGGTGTAATATAGTCACCTGTTACTACCATCTCTCTGGCTACTTCAGAATAACGACCTTCATCAGGCGTAAATAATGCGTGCGAACCTATCCACAGTGCATAAAACACTGCTAAGAAAACTAATAAGGTGACGACATCAAATAACCAGGTCGACGATTTTTGTGAGGGCTTGGATAACACTTGTTGATTCCTGCAAATTCATCTAAGATTTTAATATGATTAGCATACAGATGAAACGTGTCATTTTATGCGCTGATGATTATGGCCAAAATTCCGCCATTTCACAAGCAATTATTGAACTATTACAAAAAAATCGCCTAACCGCGGTCAGTTGTATGACCACGAGTCAAACTTGGCACACAGCAGCCCAGTCATTAATGCCTTTTAAAAGCCAAGCAGATATAGGCTTACATTTCAATTTAACTGAAGACATGAAGATTGCTCAACCATTACCTGCACTGATTGTAAAAGCATTCCTGCGTCAATTAGATACCCGGGCGATTGAAGCCGAGCTAAATCATCAAATTGATTCTTTCGTTAATGGCATAGGCCGACTGCCAGACTTTATTGATGGACACCAGCATATTCATCAACTGCCACAAATTCGTGACATTGTATTAGCCGTTTATGAAAAACGACTACGCCCGCATAGAAGTTATATCCGCTCAACACATATGCCACAATTTTATTTGAAATATGCTGAACCTGCTTATTTCAAAAAAATTATTATTGAATTGTGTGGTGCATATACCTTTAGACAACAACTTGATGAATATCATATCCCGCACAACACTTCGTTTTCTGGCGTCTATGATTTCTCGCCTGACAAACCTTATGGCGATTTTTTCGTGCAGTTTTTGAATCAGCTTAAAAATGGTGGGTTAATCATGTGTCACCCAGGATCACCTGCTGAAATAATTGCGTCTGATAAAATTTCAGCTGCACGTGCGAATGAATTCAATTATTTTGCGAGTGATAAATTTTTGGAAGATTGTAAACGTGAACAAGTTGAACTCGCGAGATTTCAATATAGACATTAAAGTAATAAAAAAAACTTGCAAATAAATTTGTGAAAGATTAAATTCTTGGTTCCTTTCTTGTAATACTCTTATTTGAATCACCGCTAATAAATAACACCCATGCGCATCCGCATCAATCACTGTCATTCCCGCGCAGGCGGGAAT
>CAJCIZ010000008.1 GCA_903970525.1 Myxococcales bacterium
CAAAAAGACATCGGTTACAACCTTGCCTGGATGGGAAAGCATAATTTCATTGCAATTTGAGAATCTTGTATTAAATAATGATTCTCACATTGTAGAATTATTGGGTGTGCCACCAGAAGAAATAATTTTTTCCAATCCATACTTTCAGAAAAAGACAAAAACACATCCAGAATGTCAAATTGACCTATTGATTCAGAGGAAGTTTAATTGCTTATACGTCTGTGAAATTAAGTTTTCCAGGTCGGAGGTAACCACATCTGTCATAGATGAGGTTAAGCAAAAAATTAGTAGATTAAATATACCAAGAAACGTTTCTTATCGTCCCGCGCTGATTCATGTTAATGGTGTGAATAGTGCGGTAGTCGAGAGGGGTTATTTTGCAAAAATCATTGATTTTGGACAGCTCTTGTCTGGCAAATGAGATGGGGTTTCCCATTCAAGGAGTAGTAATCAATGAAAAGTTACAAAAACGAGAAGCTTTCTAAATGGAGTTTTTTAGATGAAAAATAAATGGAAATTTATAGCTATCATAATGTCGCTATTTTTAGCATCTTCTCTATATGCTAGTTCGCTTTGTAAAATTGCAACATTTCCTGATAAGCAAATTTCCTACTGTCTTTACTCAGGCCCTAAGCCTGCTGTTGTGATAAATGCGATTTTAAGTAGTCTGAAATTAAGTGGCGAGTTGAAAAGCGGGAATTAATGCAGGATTTGAAAATTTTGATTTTACCCAATAGACATAGTGGCTATGGGTGGACTCGAACCACCGACCTCAGCATTATGAGTGCGTATTTTCAATAAATCTCAGTGTATGCCAAAGAGCAAAGGTGATAATAAAATACCTTAAAAATAGATGTATTATGAATATTTATTATTTTTGATTGTTGATTGTTTCCCTTTGTAAGCTCTTTTATACTCTCGCAACACCCTGATTGCACCCTGAGATACGTACCGTGAAAGCATTTATTGGCGGTCAATTAATTACAAAACTAAAACCCAAAGAACAGTCCTATGATGTATGGGATAGCAAGCTGACGGGCTTTATTCTACGCGTTTACCCAAATGGAAATATGGTCTATCGCTGTGAATATGCGCGTGGTAAGCGCGTCACTTTGGGTAAGACTAGTGTATTAACACCCATGTAGGCTCGAGATAGAGCCAAAGAAATATTAGCAGATGTGGTTAGAGGTCACGCACCAGAAAGTAGGAAAAAGAAAGCTTATACCTTAAAAGAGTTTATTGATAAAGAGTATGCATCATGGCGTCATGCTAATCGCAAGAGGGCGCATGAAGATCTTTATCGTATCAAAGCAAGATTCGAGAATGAGTTTGGTCATGAGATGTTGTCTAGTATTGTCCCATTGCAAGTTGATAGATGGCGATCAAAGCGAGTAATGAATGGTATAAAGTCTGTGACAGTAAATCGTGATATTGCAATTCTCAAGGCGGTATTAAGCAAAGCCGAAGAATGGGGGTTTATTGTGACGAGTCCTTTGAGTAAGTTTAAACCGGCGCATGTGGATTCAATAGTTAAAGTGCGATATCTCACGCAACATGAATATGGAGATCATTTAACACCAATGGTATTGCTTTCACTAAACACTGGGTTGCGCCGTGGCGAATTATTTGCTCTTCGTTGGGAAGACGTTAATTTTGAGCAAGCAATATTGACAATCAATGGTGATACTGCAAAAAGCGGTAAGACAAGACATATACCGCTAAATATTGTAGCTCAGAATATTTTGAAGTGTTGGCAAGAACAAACTTCAGCACAAGGACTGGTGTTTCATAGCTATAACGGTGATCCATTTAACAATGTTAAAACATCATGGACTGGGCTACTTAAAGCTTCAGGGATCAAAAATTTCCGCTGGCATGATATGCGCCATCATTTTGCAAGTAGGTTGGTGATGTCTGGTGTTGATTTGAATACAGTAAGAGAGTTGCTTGGTCATGCAGATATCAAGATGACACTACGATATGCTCACCTAGCTCCAGAGCATAAAGCAAAAGCAGTAGCTAAGTTACTAGAGCATTACTAAGTTATATAGGCAACCCATTAATTTTTATGAGTTTTCTTACGGCCTTCCTTCAAGTTAGATATACTATAATATAAAGATGAATGAACTATTTATCTTGTTTACTGTTTTAAGAGGTTAATAATAATGTCGTCTCGCTCAATCTTCAAAACACTAGGAAAACCAGAATCTCTTGTAGCAAGTTCAGCAGGAGAAAGTCTTGATACTGCTGTAGTATCTTCAAATAACCCAGTAGTTAGTTCATCAGAACAGAAAGAGATGAAGAATGAGTTTGCTTGTGATCTTATTACAAATGTATTAATGAGAAAGTTGTCTGATAAAGATGATTATGCAACTCACGTATTTCGTGGTTATACGGCTTCAATTAGTCTTGCAGATCCTAAAACAAAGGATTTTATATATTTTACAAATGATGAGTACACCAGAGAAAGAATATTAACAAAATACGAGAAAAATCCGGAAGGTGTTGTAAGTTCTGTGCTAGGGTTAAAATTTCATATTAGTCTTCTTGAAGATAACGGTGCTCAAAGATTAAAAGCTTGGGAAATTATCTGTGATATTTGTATCAAGAATAAGATTAACTCATTTAAAATTATAAAGCATGGCGAAAAAATGAGTCGAGATCCTGAGCAAAGAGGAAAGGATATAACAATATATGCAAATTTAAATCCAAATTTAAATCCAAATTTAGACATAAATGATTGGACACATATTCTTCAGTTGATCACACAAGAACTAGTAAATGAAAAAATTCCTCCTGGATTTAGACCGCTAGATTCAAAAGAAAACCCAGAAAAGCCAATTAATGGCAGTAATTACATAGCATATCGTTATGAAGATGAATCAATACCGAGTGCCAGACTTGCAAATAGGCAGTTATTGAAACGAATGAAGATAGATCTGTTTGTGGATAAGTATGATTGGCCGTTGGACAAGAAAAACGATTTGGGCGCAAACATAAAAGTTAAGGTGGCAGGCCAATTAGATATTCCGAAATACCAAGAAGCAAATGCGATCACGCAAGGACTTGAGGCTGTACATCTATCGGCAAGCGTTAAGAAGTGATAATATGGCGAAAATTTACACGGGGTACTAATATGGAAAAAGTAATATCAGTAGAACATCTTCATAAGCACTTGAAAAACATCTATTTTCATGGCTCTGAGGGTGAATTTCATATGGAGTTTAGCGCTGCAACTGCAGAGACGGCTAAATACATCCGTAGTAGTTTTAATGCTTTTATGGTTCACGCTCCAGGGAATATGAATTTCGATGTAGATAACAACCTAAGTGATAAGGTCAAAACTGGTGAATTAGGTGTTGGTGCTGTTAGAGTGTCTGGTAACATTAGTATGGCGCTGACGTTTTTGTTAAGTCGAAGATTAGTAAATGCTGAAATCCATAAGCTAATTGTTGAAGATAAAGACTTAACTTCTTTTCTACAGCAAAGTAGCCTTTATAAATCTAGCATCGAAGAATTAGATTCTGGAGATGAAGAAAAGCAGAGTGACGTGATTGTCAAAGATGTGAATAAAACTTCGGTAGATAGCCCTAAGAGTCCTGCTACAAACAAAAGTAATAAGCATGATACTGTGATATCTAGTGATTCATCTGTAGATTTTTCTATACCGACATCTCCAAGATCTACGAAAGTGAAGTAATCTCTGTGTTTTAAAAATCGTGACAAGTTAGTTTTGTTGCATTAAATCATGTTCATTTGATCTGTATACTGGGTTGTATAACCAGAGTATACAAGCCAGTTTCATTCTCCTAATTGTAAAAACTCATAGAAACAAGCAATTGCATAATTGTGAATCCCCCGCCACCATTCCTGACCACCCATTTACATCGTACTGATGAAACTAACTGGGTGGTCAGGAGCAGAGGCAGGGGATATGGTTGTTAAGAGTAACAATAATTAAGGACTAGAGAGTTTATATAATAGGTTATTATAGATGTTGTTACGGTGGCTTAATTTCTTATATCATTTGAGATGAATAGTTATATTTTTTGAAATTGAATATCTGAATATACCGTAGATGGTTACGAATATATGCATTTTAAACAATGCTCAGTAAATATTTACATTCTACATTAATACTGAAAACAACCTCTGGGAGTAATTTCATGCCGGCTGATTTTAAGGCAATTGAAAATAATACAACTGATCAAATTAATTTGATGACATCACTTTTTACTGATGAATATGCTGTAAAGTTGGCAACTTCAATTGAAAAAAATACTAGTGTTAAAAGTATGGATTTGTCGTATTGTAATCTTGTTAATTCTGAATTTATCACTATCGCAAATGCCCTTCTAAAGCATCCGCCTTTGGATTCTTTGAATTTCGAAGACAATCTTCTAGGGAATGACAGTATACCAGTGCTAATAAAATTAGTTGAACAAAAGAAATTTAAGTATCTAAATATAAAAAATAACAAATTTGATGTGATGAGCCTAGATTATAATAATTTAAAGAAGGCTATCTCAGATAATACTGTTTCTGAAAATGTAACTATCAGTAGTAGTTCAACTCAGGCCTCAAGAAAATCTACTGAAATGAGTTCGGTAAATTCATCGCGTGGTAAATTATTTGATTCGAGTAATTCATCTACACCCGATTCTCCAAATACACCTAGTAGTCATTCTTCTGCTGAACTTAAAAAATAGTGATCGATTCAGGTTATTATATAATTTGTTTTATGCCCTTATGTGTTGGAGTGCAAAATTAGGCCTTCAGGGTTAGACGTTAGATCTTATAATCTGTCACTATGTCAGGTTGGACATGGATTCCCGAAATGTATAACGAAGATGAAAAGATGACTCCTGAAGAGCACAATCAAATTGTGGCTGATGCTTATAATCATATAAGGTGAGGCAGCTGTGTTAAAAAGAGTAAAATTGTGGATTGTTTCACAACAGCTACATAATAAGAATCATGAATTTCTACCTCAAAAAGCTAAAGAAATGTTTTCGAAAATAAATGTTAGCGATATATTAATGATATATTGTCATGGTTCCCCTAAAGCTGGTTCATCAGGGCCCTCACTTTGGCTTAAGAATAATCGTGGTGAAATAAGTAAAAAATCCAAGAAAAAAATATCTGAAGTAGAATATTCCCCAAAACAATTTTTCGATTATTCATCATTGCATGGGCTAAATGAGAATCATAAATTACTAAAATTAGTTGCTTGCGATAGCTATGATTTTGCTAAGGAGCTTTCGAGTCTTTGCTCAGAGAAATATCCTCATTTGGTTATTGTGGGTTACAAGGGGCAGGTGGTTATTGGTCAAGGAAGTGATGGAAGAATTTTAGCGGGCCTAGAACCGCCTTTAGTAAAAAAGGAAAATGAAGAGAAAGAATTAAAAGAAGATGAATATGATGCCTGGGTGATAAATGATGATGCTTTTAAAGCGAATGAATCTGCGAATCTCGTTAAATACGATGAAAAAGTGCAGCAAATAATGTGCAAGAACGGGGCTGAAATGGGTAATAAGTCTGCAGATATTGCGGAAGGAAAAGATATCCCTGCAGAATCGGCGATTAATTCTGTGTCGTTTAGTAATAGTACCGAAAAAATTCTTACAGCTATAGGTTTTAAAAAAACCGCTAGCAGAGCTCTTGCTGATGAAGAAAAAATGCCCCGTTCTTTGCATGATTTTCCGGCAAATCAAAGTAAAATAATAATTCCACGCAGGTATTCAACATCAAGTGTTAAAGATCCTCAGCCCAATAACACAATTGTTAATAATCAAACAGATGCTAGCTTGGTAAGTTATAGCAATGCTTTGGACCCCAATAGTGATGCCAAGACAGCTGTTGATCGTCAGGGAGATAATGATATAATTCCAGTGATTACAAGGCGTAAGTCCTTTTGATTTTGAGAGATATCTAACATGTATGACGAAGATGAAAAGATGACACCCGAAGAGCACAATCAAATTGTAGCTGAAGCTCATGATCGCATAAAAGCTAGCAATACTACAAATATTAAATATATTAATATTTCTCCAACAGTTGAAGAATTTAAGGAATTTGCTGATTTATTAAAAGGCAAGATATTTCAGAAAATTGATTTGAGTCTTAATGATCTCACGTGTGCTCATATGGACTCTTTGCAACAAATTATTATTAACAATCCTGGTTTGGAAGAGATCAATCTTGAAGCTAATCTTCTTGATGATGATGCAATTGTGAAATTGGTTGAGAATCCTGAAGTTGCTAAGCGTCTCTCCAATATTTATATTAAATTTGCTATAAATTTTTATAGTGATAGAGGCTTTTTTGCTGCTGCAGATTGCATGTCTCCGTCTACTGTTTTGATGATGAACCGTGTTCCAGGTTTTAAGGATAAGAAAGCTGTTGATGCGCATTGTAAGAAACTTGAAGATGAGCTTCGCATGCAAAGAGAGGCAGCCTTACGCCAGTCACAATTGTTTCAGCCAGAGAAATTGCCACATGAAAAAGCGAATGAGCCAGATCCTTCAAGAAAATCTACTGGCACAAACTCAGTAAGTTCTTCTCAAGATAAATTAATTAATTCGAGCAACTCATCTACTCCTGATTCCCCAAGTACGCCTAGCAATCATTCTTCTGAAGGGCTTAAAAAATAGTGACAAGGAAGTTTTGCTGCACTAAATTATGATGACTTGATCTGTATACTGGGTTGTATAACCAGAGTATACAAGCCAGTTTCATTCTCCTAATTGTAAAAACTCATAGAAACAAGCAATTGCATAATTGTGAATCCCCCGCCACCATTCCTGACCACCCATTTACATCGTACCGATGAAACTAACTGGGTGGTCAGGAGCAGAGGCAGGGGATAGTGCTAGTGATAAAAGATAAAAATTAATAGAACAACTGTGGTTGCTTAGAGTTGTCTTAGTAGGGTTGGTTGTCGGTGAGATTTTTGTGGAAGGCTATATGATTGATAAAAAGTTAAAATTAGGCATAATTACCCTTATAGGGTAATTATTTGTTGAAATATTAACCTTATGGGGTATACTTAATTTATGGAAAAGCGGGTAAGAACCTATGATTTGGAGGCACTAAAGCTTACCTTTGCGTCGACAAAACAACTGCGTGTCACTTCTTCTGCATTAAGGGATGCTCGCGCAATGGGGTTTACGATGCAAGATATGGTTGATGCCATTCAGCAGCTAAAGCGAAAGGACTTCGTGAAATCAATGACAACACATGCAGATCATCGTGTGTGGCAGGATGTTTATAATACGGAGTTTAACGGCTACCTGTTGTATATCAAGTTTCAGGTAGATGAGTTAGGACATTTTATTATTTCCTTTAAGGAGAAATAACCAATGAAGTGCCATGCGTGCAACAAAGGTCATCTAAGTCAAAAGACCAAACCGCAGGTATACACCTATAAAGGGAAATCTATCACATTAGAACAACCCGGCTTATGGTGTGATTCTTGCGGAGAAGGTATTTTAAATGGCGATGATATTGAGAAAACAGAAAAAGCTTTTGATGAATTTAAGTCAAAAGTTGATGGTCTTTTGCGGCCTGAAGAAATTCGGCATATTCGTAAAGATGTTCTCAAGTTATCACAAGAGGAAGCAGGAAAATTATTTGGTGGCGGCAAAAATGGTTTTAGTCGGTATGAGCGTGGTGAGACAAAGCCATTGCCTGCTGTTAGTAATTTACTGAAGATGTTTGAGCGACATCCAGAAGATTTGAAATATTTTGTTGATCAGCAAAAGACAGCATAAATGATACTGCAAATGATTTACAACATCGTGGGTTTATTATTTTCATTATCAAAATAAATTGTGATTTCTTCTTCTCTTGAAAGAGTTGCATGTTTAGAAAAATATTTCGTTTTAATAATAATTTTTTTAGGGTGAAATTTATCTAGATTTTCAAATATGATTTTGCTGTTCGGCTGGGTAATAAAAGCATTAATCTTTTCTTCTGGAATGGTTTTTGCACTTTTATCATGTTTGAGGCTATCTAAAATTTTTTTATTATCTTTTTTGTTTCCATAATAAAAAAATCCGGACACTAGTAAATTTATAAAATTAAAAATCATATTTGGATCTAATAAAAATGACCAATCAGCAGAGCCTCTTTCAATGCTGTATAGAAATAGAGGCTTTGAATTATTATATTCATCTTTTGTTAGACAAAACTCTTTAAAATCGTGGTAAAGTCCTTTGAAAGATTTGTATATGGCTTCATGGCTAAATAGTGGTTCATTTATATTAGGTAAATCGAATTCAACTTTAAGCAGGGATAGTATTAGTGTATTAAATTTTTTGATATATTCTTCACCATCGTGATGATTATAATCCTCCCATAGTTGGGAGTAATTGATGCCCTTACCAATCCAATACTCTTCGCGAGATTTGTGATTCATAAGAGCTCCAGATTAATGTCGATAGGTATTACTTTAATCTAACAATAAGTGAGAAGAAAGAAGATTTGGTAAAACGCATAATTTATTGAGTAATGATTGATTGCCGTGAGTGCTTAGTCATTTGACGAATAGGTCATGATAAATTTTTATTGTTGTGTTGCTAGTGACGTTAGATTTAATTAACTGGTATTGGTTCTTTGCTGAATAATATCTCGAGCGTGCGTCCACGCATGTCCCCTGATGCTCGAACCACAGCGCCTGAGCAATGAGTGCTAATCACTTCACATAAAATGCCACCACCAACTACGCGAACCCGACTATAATTAGTATACGTTGGGTCTTTTAATGACAAGAATACCATGATGTATCCGGGGGTTGGTTGTGTTTGTCGAGCGTCAAAATTAATAGCAATAGCTGGAAAATGATACCAGTAGTAGTAGCGGACCCCTTCTTGCTTCAAAGGAGATCCATTCTGCAGTTCGCTATCAAAAGTGAGAGTTAGATGTGCGTTTTCATTCCACTTAACTTCTTTGGATTCAGGGAGGAGCTTGGCAATCCATAGTATTAATGATGCACCACCTACTAGGCCAAGAGAAAGCCAAAACCACCATGGTGATGTGAGCTTTGATAGGAAGGCAAGGCATTGTATTAGCCATGAGTCCCAATGGTTTTGCTCAGCTAGTTTGGAAACATTCGCAGACAAAATTCCACCGATTATTCCAACGAAAAATATGCTGCTTAAAAACCATCGCGTAAAGAATTTGATCAAAGGGAAAAGTTTCTCAGCTACTTTCATGTGTTTCTTTGCTTCCTGGCTCTATTCTGAAGTGTATTTCGCTCTACACCCTGTCTGCACCCTGAGAGAATGTTTTGAAATTCCAATATCCTCTGAACCCAGCAACAAATCTAGTGGCTATGGGTGGACTCGAACCACCGACCTCAGCATTATGAGTGCCGCGCTCTAACCAGCTGAGCTACATAGCCATTTCCCAAAGGACGCCTATTCTCAGAGTTTAGCCCCTTGCTTGTCAAGGCGGGATGCGGTAAAACACAGACATATTTAATGGGGGGCTTTATATGATTCGACATATTGTGCTTTTCCGCTTCAGACCAGACTTATCTAATACGGAAATTCGGACAGTTTTTGAAGCTATTGGGGCGCTTAAGCAGCATATCCCGCAAATTCGCCAGTATTCTTGGGGGGAATGCATGAGTCCTGAGAACCTTCACAAAGGCTTCCTGCATGGGTTTACCATGGATTTTGAGTCGGCAGGCGATAGGGATACTTATCTGCACCATGTCAGACACGAAGCCCTGGTCGCAGACATAATCCTTCCATCGCTCGAAAATGGATCAGAATCTGCCATGGTGTTTGATTACGCCATGTCATAAAAGTTGCAACTGACGGCGATCTTGCGTAGAATCACCAACCTTTCGAAGACCGTTGTAAATGGTTTTCTCCTTGCCTTCCTCTGGCCTTCCAGAGAAGGCTTTATAATCCGTAAGGAGAGTTAAATGAAGCACTATGAAATTGTATTTCTAGTTCATCCTGACCAAAGCGAACAAGTGCCTGGCATGATTGAACGTTATAGCAACATCGTCACCACACGCAAAGGTACGGTCCATCGTTTAGAAGACTGGGGTCGACGCCAATTAGCGTATCCTATTGATAAAATTCTCAAAGCACACTACGTGTTAATGAACGTAGAATGCGACAAAGAAGCACTCGATGAATTAGGCAATGCTTTCCGTTTTAACGATGCTGTGATTCGTAACTTGACCGTTAACATGAAGCGCGCTGTGACCGAACCTTCTCCTTTCGTTAAAGAAAGAGAATATCGATCTGATGCTCCCGATGGCGACTCTGGCCACAAAGGCAAATTTAGAAAACCGCATACTGCCGATGGTGAACGCGGCGACCGCGACCATCGCGACCACGACGACAGAGATCGATAATCAACGAATATTGGAGAATGCATCATGGCTACTTATTTTCGCCGCAAGAAATTTTGTTATTTTACGACAAATAAAATTGAAGAAGTGGATTACAAAGACGTCAATCTGCTGAGAAAGTTTATTACGGAAAGCGGCAAGATTGTTCCAAGCCGTATCACCGGAACAAAAGCACGTTTTCAACGCCAATTAGCTGCAGCCATTAAATTAGCGCGTTACTTGGGTTTATTGCCATATTGCGACAAGCACTAAACGAATAGATAAATGCTACTACGGCGCATAACAGATTTTATTCTGCAGAGCCGTCTCCACGCGATGGGAACGGCTTTTGGTTGCGCATTTATTCCGTGGGTAGGTGCGATTAGCATAGTGATTGCTGCATTTGTCACTTTGCGAAAAGGGGCGCGTGAAGGAGCATTCGTCATGCTCGCCGCCACCTTACCTCTGTTGATTGGCTATTGGACTTTTCCAGCAGATAATCAGACTAGTGCATTGTTAACTGATTCGAATCTGATGTTGTTGATGGTAGTAGGCAATATATTAACGTGGTTGTTTTCTGTCATATTGCGTCATTATGCGAATTGGAGTTGGTTGCTGCAACTGGCAGCTGTGTTAAGCATCATTGTGGTTTGCGTTGTACATCTGGTTTATCCCGATGCACAAAGTTGGTGGGGAGTAGAATTAAAAAATTATTTTACACAGACGATGCAAAACATGGATGCCGCGAAATTAACAGATGATTCAACGCAATCGGCTATCGCAAGCATTGCGGAATCTGTGAAACCCTATGCGACAGGTATCATCACAGTCTTTATCGTGTTTAATGCGTTGTTGCAATTGTTGATAGCGAGATGGTGGCAAGCAGTTGTTTTTAATCCGGGCGGATTGCGAAAAGAGATGTATGAAATCCGCATGAGTTACATCGCAGGCGCTTTATTTGTTTTAGGCCTAGCATTGTCATTTTGGGTTGGAAGCGATTGGATTACAGATGTCATGCCAATTTTTTATTTAATATTTTGTTTGGCAGGATTGAGTTTGTTGCACAGTTTGATTTCGCGCAGCAAAGTGAGTTGGTTTTGGTTGTCATTGGTTTATTTGAGCGTGATGTTAGCGCCCATTTGTTTAACGTTAATTGCCATGATTGCATTATTGGATACATGGTTAGATTTACGAGTACGCTTAGTGAAAAAAGGTTAAGTCAAATTACTTTGTTAATGTGAGGTGCAAGGTGGAAGTTATATTACTTGAGAAAATTCGTAACCTAGGCAAGTTAGGCCAAAAGGTAAATGTTAAACCAGGCTATGGCCGTAACTGTCTTATCCCGCAAGGAAAAGCAGTTTATGCAACAGCAGCAAATACGGCTAAATTCGAAGCGCGCCGCGGCGAGTTAGAAAAAGTCGAGGCAGAACATTTGCAAACTGCTTTAACCAGAAAGCAAGCCATTGAAGGATTGGGCGTGCTGACCATCCAAGCGAAAGCTGGTGAAGAAGGCAAGCTGTTCGGTTCAATTGGTACACGTGATATTGCTGATCTGCTTAGCAAAGCGGGTTGTGAAGTCGCTAAAAGCGAAATTGATTTACCAACAGGCGTATTGCGCATGTTAGGGGATTATGAAATCACCCTAGAATTGCACAGTGACGTTGTGGCTGTTGTGAAATTGAGTATTACCACCGAAGCATAGTTTAATCTCAAATCACCTCTCTTGCCGGGCAGGAGAGGTCGACGCTTAAGCTTGGACAATTGCGTTTGATAATGCGAAAATTCAATATCTCATTAGTTAGTGTGGTCAATCGCAATGGAAACGCAATCTTCATCAAGACGCAGTAAAGCAACAGCTACGGCTGATGCGGTCAAAGTTCCTCCTCATTCCATTGAAGCAGAGCAATCCGTTTTGGGTGGTCTGATGTTGGACAACAGGGCTTGGGACCAAATTGTCGATCGCGTGCGTGAAAGTGATTTTTATCGCCACGACCATCGACTCATTTATCGCGTCATGAGCAAGTTATCAACGCATAGCAAACCCCTAGATGTTTTAACTGTTTCAGAAGCCTTGCGAGAAATCAGCGAATTAGAAAACGCGGGGGGTGAAGTTTATTTATTTGAACTCGCGAATAATACACCGAGCGCCGCCAATATTATTGCTTACGCCGATATCGTGCGTGAGCGTTCCGTCTTACGTCAGTTAATTGCAGCAGCTAATGATATTGCAGGCCACGCGTTTAATCCGCAAGGGCGTAGCAGTGTTGAATTATTAGATGTGGCTGAGCGACATGTTTTTGCGATTGCTGAACAAGGTGCGCGTGTAGGTGGCCCAACCAATGTGAAAGAATATCTCGCGAAAACTATGGATAGAATAGACACTTTATTTCATTCACAAAATCCGATTACAGGTGTACCTACGGGATATCATGATTTTGATACGATGACATCAGGGTTGCAAGATTCAGATTTAGTGATTGTTGCAGGTCGACCGTCTATGGGTAAAACGGCTTTTGCGGTGAATATTGCTGAACACGTCGTGATAAAGAGCAAAGCCCCTGTTTTAATTTTCAGTATGGAAATGCCCGGTGAAGCCATCGTTATGCGTTTGTTGTCTTCACTTTGTCGTATCGATCAAATGCGTATTCGTACCGGTAAATTAGAAGATGAAGATTGGCCACGCATTACATCCACCGTTAGCATGTTATCGGACGCACCTTTATTTATTGATGATTCACCAGCGTTGAGTCCTGCCGAAGTCCGTGCACGTGCGCGACGGTTAGTGAAAGAACATGGTAAATTAGGTTTGATTGTGGTGGATTATTTGCAGTTGATGCAAGTGCCCGGATTTAACGAAAATCGAACGGCAGAAATTTCAGAAATTTCTCGCTCATTAAAAAGCTTAGCCAAAGAATTAAAAGTCCCTGTGATTGCATTATCTCAGTTGAACCGCGGTTTGGAACAACGTGCAGATAAACGTCCTGTGATGTCAGACTTACGCGAATCAGGCGCAATCGAACAAGACGCCGATTTAATTGTCTTTATTTATCGTGATGAAGTTTACAACGACAACTCACCCGATAAAGGCACCGCAGAAATTATTATCGCAAAACAACGTAACGGTCCTATTGGAAAAACGCGTTTAACATTCTTAGGGCAATATACGTGTTTTGAAAATTTTTCACATAATCCTTCAGTGTGGTGAGATGAGCCGTCCAGCACAAATTACAATTGATTTAAACGCCTTGCGACATAATCTGAAAACAGTCAGAGAAATGGCGCCAGAGTCTTCTATTTTAGCGATGGTGAAATCCAACGCGTATGGTCATGGTTTAGAGCGTATTGCTTTAGCGTTGCCTGAAGTGGAAGCGTTTGGTGTGGCTTCTTTAGAAGAAGGATTGCATTTACGTAATGCAGGCGTTAAAAATCCCATAGTTCTGATGGAAGGGTTGTTTCATCCTGATGAATTACCGCAAGTGATCGCGCAAGACTTCACCTTAGTCGTACATCAAGTGAATCAAATTGAAATGTTAGAAAGCTATCCGAATTTGAAACCACTGTCTATTTGGTTGAAAATCGATACGGGTATGCATAGATTAGGATTTGAACCCTCGCAAATATTTGAAATTTATCAGCGTTTGCAACAGTGTGCTGCCGTGAAAAAACCCATAGGTTTGATGACACATTTTGCGGAAGCGGATTCCATCGATCGCTCGCGCACTTTGCAGCAGATTGAATTGTTTCAGTCGGTGACGCATGGTTTGGAGGGACCGCGAAGTTTAGCGAATTCTGCGGGTATTATTGCATGGCCATCCGCACATGCTGACTGGATACGACCTGGGATCATGTTATATGGCGCATCGCCGTTAGCAGGACATAGAGGTGTAGAACATCATTTACAACCTGTGATGGTATTTAGTTCTGAATTAATTGCAATTCACACTTTGCCAAAGGATGCGCGTGTAGGTTATGGTGGAAAATGGACTTGTCCTGAAGAGATGCGTGTAGGTGTAGTTGGTATTGGCTATGGCGATGGTTATCCGCGTCACGTGAAAAGCGGTGCGCCGGTGTTAGTGAATGGCCGTCCTTGTCCTTTAGTTGGGACGGTTGCGATGGATATGTTGACGGTGGATTTACGTACGCAGCCGGAAGCGAAGATTGGTGATTCTGTGTTGTTGTGGGGGCCAGGATTGCCGGTTGAAGTTGTTGCGGAATATAGTGAAACAACGGCGTATGAATTGCTAACACGCATCACACAACGTGTGAGAGTTGTAGTAAAAAATTAAGCCGCTGTCATAAGCCTTAATTCTCTGTCATTTTAAGACGAATTACTTAATGATTTGCCAGTTAGTACTGAAGTTGTCGAATCTAGTTTTGCCTCAGATTTTATAATGTCAGCTTCAGCTTTTATTGCTTCCAAAAGATTTTTAACGGCAGGATCTAATTTTTTTAGTAAGGCTTTTGATCCACGCGACTGTTACAGAAGTTGATTTAACGAGTTCTCTAACGCTTTTCTCCTCCATGGTGTCAGCATGATATTCTTTAAATGATTTTACAAAATTCGATAAGGTGCTTCTTGTTTCATCGACAAGCGCTTTCAAATCTAAAATATTTCGTTGTGTCATAACTATTTCCCTCAATGCTGCTTAAGTATCGGATCAAGTCTACATGTTCCTCATTTTGACAGTCGTTAGATGCATCAGGTGTAGATTTGATTGCTTAATTAAAACTTCTATATTGTGGTCCTGAAATCAGTTCCTGTGAGTTATTCTCTTCAAAATCAGATGCCATCTCAGCTAAAGCTGTGACAAGCTTTTCAGCAGTAGGCCGTTTAGTAGGATCTTGGTGCCAGCAGCTCTGGATGAGATTTGCAATCTTGGTTGGTGTGCCACTTGGGATTGCTTCTCTCTTGCCTTGAGTGACATGTTCTTTAATGATAGTTGGGTCGCCTTTAGCTTCACTGAGAGGAACTCTGTTAGATATGGTTTCCCAGAAAGTTACGCCTGTGCTATAGATATCACTTTCTTTTGTTGATTTAGCATTTTGTTTGAATAATTCTGGTGCCATCCATGGCAGTGTGCCTGCTACACTTTGATCATTGGATTTTGTGAGTTTTGCAAGACCAAGATCACCAATCTTACCTTGATAATGCTTATCAATGAGAATGTTTAGACTCTTGATATCTTGGTGAATTAACTCTTTAGCATGTAGGAAAGCGAGGCCGCGCGCAATATCATACATAAATTGATATCGTTGTTTCCATGTCAGATTATTGTCATTGCGTAATACATCACGTAAAGATCCTTTTTCCATACGTTCCATGACAATACAACAAGAAGGTGTGAAGCAACATCCAAAGAATCTAACGATATAATTAGAAGGTGTGGTAGATAAAATTTGGCATTCTTTTTTAAAGTCTTCAATCTCTTTCACTGAAGGTTTGGCGTTTTTTATTTTTTTAATTGCAACATCGTTATGAAGCCACGTGCCCGCAACCACAATACCAAAACCGCCCGCACCTAATACATCTGTTGGTTTCATGCCAAATTTAATGTCGTCATATTTAATTTCGAAAGAAATCTCCCAGCTAGTAGCGCTGCTTGTTTTGCGAGGGACGATATTTTGCGCGGGTTGAGATCCCGAAGATCGAGAAGATACTAAGGGGGGTCTGCTTGAGAGGCTAGACGTGGATTCTGATGTGAGACGTTTTCTTAAGCCAATATTCCAAATATTAACACATCGGTCTGATACAACAGCTAATCTTCCGTTAGATAAGACTAATGGGGGTGCAGTTGAGACAATTTGAGTGCTGGAAAATTTATTTTTTTGATTATTGGCTAAATTCCAGAGCGAAACAATGCCGTTATCGGAGTAGCTTAAGAGTTGGCCGGTATCAAATACTGAAAGAAAGATAGGTGCTTTCGCGTTATCTGGATCAACTAATGTTTCTTCACATTTTCCTGTGTCGAGATTCCAAATTTTAATTGATTTATCCAGAGAGGCACTTGCAAGTCTTCCATCGGATAGTGGGATAATTGTCGTGATTTTATATGTGTGTCCACTCAACACTCTATCGCATTGTTCTGTGTTGATATTCCATAATTTAATTAAGACATCATCAGAACTGCTTGCAACATATTCGTCTGAGATAACACGCAGACATCGAATGGCCCCATCATGTCCTGTGAGCGCTGATATCTGTCCTGAAGACGTATTAACTATTCTGATAGAACCATCTTCAGTACCAATGATAATTCGCCCATTCTTTAGTTCGGCTAAAGCATGAACATTGCTATTGCTGCCTGTGAGATTTCTTTCGCATTTACCCGTGTCAGCGTTCCAAATTTTTATGGTATTGTCTTGAGAAGTGCTAGCAAATCTTCCATTCGACAGTAAAAAGAGAGCTATTACTGATTGTTTGTGCCCTTCTAGTGTTCTTAAACATTTTCCAGTGGTTGTATTCCATATCTTGATCTTCGTATCAAGTGATCCAGTGGCGATGAGTGTGTCAGAAATAACGAGTAAAGTTTGAATTCTATTATCGTGAGCTGAGAGAGTGATTTGGCTCTGTGCTTGTGATTTTTCGTCGATTACCCATTTATCATTATTTTGAGTGGATAGTGTGGAAGGATTTGTAAATTTTCTAGGAGGACTCATTGCTTTTGAAGGAGAGGAAGCTTTTGGACGTAAACCAATGTCATATATCTCACCATTCTCAGATAAAACACGTCCATCATATAGAGCTTGTTTCCCACTCATGTAAAGGTTTTGGTGTGATATTACGAGTTTGCCATTGTTGATATCCCAGAAACTTGAATTCGAGCCATAATCTTTAGCACAGAGCCAGCCATTAGGGAGGTATAACATCGTACTAATACTATGAGGGGCTGTTAAAGTGATAGAGCAGGATTTAGAGTCAATATCCCAAATTTGAATCTTAGCATCAAAGGTGATCGCGAGTCTTCCATCAGGAAGCACTATGAATGTATCTATATCCGTTTTGCAATTGAAATCTAATGTTTTCACCAAAGAAAGAGTAGCAGAATCCCAAATCTTGATCGAATTTTTCGATAGCCTTGCTATACGTCCGTCAAAAAGAAATACCGCTGGCAATTTGGAATACTCGCTGTCAAGAATAGCTTTTTCTTCTGTTTTTACATTCCAAATAACCAGTTCTCCCCATGTATCACTTGCAAGTTTTCCATTCGGTAGTGGTAGGAGTGCTCTAATAGGCTTGCTACATTTAAGATGATGGACAGAACCATCCCAGGGTTGAATAGTTCCATCTTCATGCCCAGTCGTGTAATTATTATTAATCATAGTAATGGTAGTCACAGGACTTTTGTGTGTGCAATCGTTTGTTATTTTTTTAAAGTTTTCGCGTATTCTCAGTAAAACTATTTCGCCAGTCGAGTATCCAATAGCGATATCATCTGGGTGCAAAGTGCAGCAAGTAATTTCACGACTATACTCTCTGCCTAGAATTACTTTGCTAGTAGTGCCTGTTTTATCCCATACCATTACCGAACCATCTTTATATGCGCCAACAATACGATCATCAGGAAGAACATGAATAAAATCTATTTTAGCTCGATCTTTCCTAAGTAGTTTTTCACAATGAGGTGTAATTTTGTCATTTATGACCCATTGGCTTTGCTGCACAGCCAGCAATTGCTTTCTTTGAAGTGATTGAGAAGAGAGAGAATTCATACTTGAGATGTTAGAGGCAAGCCGACGGCGTAAACCTATATCCCATTGTTTGATAACTTTATCATCTGAGCAGCTAACGAGTTTACCGTTTTGACGCACAGCTAAATGACGAACAGGAGTATCGTGTGCTTTAATTTCGAGAATACATTTATTTGTTTCAGATCTCCAAATGGATGGTTTTATTTCCCAAATCTGAATAGTACCGTTTTCAGATCCACTGGCAAGGTTGCCATTAGGAAGTTGTACGAGGGCATTTGCAGCAGTGTTTGTAAAAAATGATGATCTTTCGTAGCTTGCTGTGTCATATATGTCTATCCTGCCCGCTTTTACACTCACTGCTAGACGTCCATCAACTAATGCAAGAAGAGAAACAACATCACTTGAGTACTCTGTCTTAACGCATGTTCCATTTTTCCAGTATTGAATACTGTGCACACCAGAAACACTGACAATTCTTCCATCTTGAAGAGCGGCAAGAGCAGTAATTTCTTTAGCAAGCTCAGTTGATATAGTGCTTTCCAGTTTACCTGTATTAAGATTCCAAATCATTATCGTAGAATCTTTTGAACTGCTCGCTAGTCTGTTATTGGGGAGAGAAACAAGGCAAGTCACAGTGTCTTTGTGACCTGTTAGGGTCAAATCACAACAATTGTTGTTCGTGTCCCACCGTTTAATTGTTTTGTCCCCACCACTTGTAACGATACGGCCGTCAGGTAAGCGGATAAGTGCATAAATACCGTCAAGATGTTCTGTCAGGGTTTTATCACATTGTGCAGTTTCAGTATTCCAAAATTTAATTGTATTATCAGCAGAGCAACTGACAATCTGTTCGTTAGGTAGCTCTACCAGGCCATGGATTACGCCACTGTGCTCAGTGAGACTTTTTTCACAGCGTGGCTCAGGTTTGCCTTCAATAAACCATTCATATTGTGAAGAAGAGGTGCTGCTACGACTTTTTTCTTCTAACATATTTTTTGATTTAGAGGGGTAAAACATACCTGATTTAGAGGATGAAGAGGGTGATTTGACTGAAGCTGAGCTTCTTTGATTTTCAAGATTATCTCGATTCAAGCTAGACTTGCGTAAACCAATGTCCCAGATTGTAATGACGTTTTCTTTGCAAAACGCTATTCTTCCATCAGGTAATGATAGAAGTTTTCCTAAGCCAGTACTTTCAGTGAGGGTGAAATGACACTCCCCACTAAACATATTCCAAATTTTAATAGTACCATCCATCGCAATGCTAGCAATTTTTTCATCCTGTAGGAGTATACAGTGTGTAATTTTTTGAGTATGTCCCTTCAATATTGCTAAGCGTTTACCATCGGTGTCCCAAATGTTGATCTGTTTGTCTTGGTTAGTGGCGAATAGTCCGTCGCCTATGTGAAGTAAGTTGTGCCCTGGTGATTGACTTTTTATTGAAATTTCACATTTACCAGAATTGATATCCCAAATTCTAGAAACTTTTCCTATTGTAGAGCGACTGACTAGGTGATTGTTTGGAAGCTCTGTGAGAGATAAAACTTCTTTATTATGCTTTTTTAGAATTTTTTCAGCTAGGCCTGTTTTGATGTTCCAGAGTTTAATTGCTCCGCTCTCGTGCCCTGTTGCAATGTATCCATTAGAGAGCTCATGAATTGCAGTCATTCTGTCATTGATGTTGTCTACTATAGTTATATCGCATAGACATGTTTTTAAATTCCAAATGTTAATAATATTTGTTGCTACGCTCGCAATGCGCCCATCGCGTAATTGAATAAGCGCATTTATCATCTGTTTGGGTTCTTTGCTGAGCGTTATCTCGCATCGCCCACTTGTGGTATTCCATATACGAAGTATAAGAAAATCATGGCATGCAGCTATTCTGCCATCAGCTAATGGGATAATTTCAGAGACTATTTCACCTTTGCCACCCAAGACTCTCTCAAGTTGACCTGTTTGAGTAGACCAGACTGCAATTTTGTCACGCCTTTTTGTTATAATTTGGTTGCTTGGAAGCGGGATTGCTAAGTGATCTATGCTTGGCATGTGTTCGCCATCATGACGAATTTCAAAATTTTCAGCGTGTGGTTCTACTTTTTCATCAAGAAACCATGTTTTAGTAAGATCCTGGGATTCTTCGTGAATACGGATACGTGGAAACATATTTATTCTCCTTCACTAAATTCTGTTGATAGTCTCATGAGAGACAGCGTGCTTATCAGTACAAAATGATTTACTTAAATCGATTATTATTAGATTTCTGTAATTTTGCTTGAGCTTTTTCAATTCTGCTCGCTGACTCTTGGTCGCCTAGATCCGCTGCTTTTTGATACAAATTTATAGCCATTGTAAGATCTTGGTCAACGCCATCACCATACTCTAACATTTGGGCAGCATTATACATGGCGATAGGGTCATTTTCACTTGCAGATTGAGTGAAAAGTTTTAATGCATATTTCTTATCCTGCAGTACAACTTTTCCTTTCAAATAAAAACTCGCAAGGCGAGTGCGGGATGCCGTCGAGCCTTCGGTAAGTCCAGATTGATAGGTAGTGAGTGCTTGATTAAAGTCACCTGATTGCTCATGCTGTTTGCCTGTAGATAAATATATATCCTCTCTTGGTTTGGAAATGGACTGCTTTGCTTGTATGTCAGGGGTATAAGCGGTAACAATATTTATGATAGTCTGAATATTGGGGCGTAACTCAGGATCTGGGTTCCAGCAGGCAGTGATTAAGTTGTGATAAACACTAGGTACAGTATCAGGAATAGCATTTGTTTTACTTGATTGTATGCGTTTCATTATCTCTTCATCAGTCACCTTATCATAAGGTTTTCTACGCGTGACAATTTCCCAGATAATCACACCAAAACTGTAGATGTCAGCAGAACGTCGGTAGCAGTGAAAATCGTTCAGATATTCGGGTGAGCACCAGGGTAGGTGACTATTGTTTTGTAGTGTATTGAAATCAGCGCTGACTATACTGTTAGAGTTCATCTTAGATAAACCCAATCCAGATATTTTAGCGTGACCCTCTTGAGTTAATAAAATATTATGACTTTGTAAATGACGGTGCAGAATACCCAGATTGTGTAGGTATTGAAGTCCATAAGCGATGTCTAAAATGGTTTGCTTTTGTTGAAGAGGCGAAAGACCTTTTTCTTCGAGTTGCAGAGAGAGAGTACCTTTTTCTGCAAGTTCCATCACGAGATGAGGTTTGTTATCTTCTAAATATGCACCAAAGAATCTAATAATGTTGGGATGCTGAAGTCGACTATTAATTTTCACTTCACGAAGCATTCGACCTGTCTCTTGCTCAGAAAGAGGGTCTTGAGTTGTTTTAATAGCAACAGGATGTGTCTGCCAAGTGCCTGAGAATACTTCTGTCTGTTTTCCCGAGACGAGACATTTTCGTTTAATGATATCTTGACTGCGTAATATCATCCTTGGATTTAGAATATCTTGCAGTTTATCTTTTTCTTCTTCGACTTGTTGGTCGAATGCTACGCTAAGATAGCTGAGTTGCTGTTGAGTTTCATTGGAATGTTTAAATTCATCTCTCAGGTTTCCTAAAGTAGACTTAATGGTTGCAAAGAGAGGATTGTTGATGAGCCTTTTAATAATTTCTTGTTGTTTTAAAAGTTCTTTTTGGAGAGCTTCGATGTTATTTTGATTAGAAGGTTGACTCATTTTGGCTTGTAACAAGCTAATTTTTTCACTGGACTCTTGTTGAGCCGCTTGGTGTGGAATAAGAGTGAAGATATGTCTCTCTAGTGCTGAAATGCGATTTCTTAATGCTAAGTTGTTATTTTGTTCGGCTTTCAATTTTGATAGCACTTCTTCAGTTTCTTTTTTCCATTCCTCTAGGTTTTCTACGCGATTTTCAACTTGTTCAATGCGTTTTTCAAGGCTGGCTTGTACACTTCTAATTTCTGATGCCAATGATTTATACCGTTCTTCTTGTACGGCCTGGTTTGCTTTGAATGTTTCAGTGATGCTGTTCTGTAATATTTTTAATGCTTTCTGTGTTGCTAAGTTTTGTGATTTTATATTCTCAATGGCGGCCAGCGTTTCCTCTGGGGTGTGGTTTTCTCTATTTTTATTTTGTTGATCAAAGAGAATTTTGATTTTTTCAATTTCTTTTTTCAGCGTTTCTATTTCAGAGCGATCAGTGCTGCTTTGTAATGCCCTATGCAAGGTGCTAATTTCATTATTACAATATTGTTCAAATGCAATATGCGCTTCCTCTATGCTCAGTAGCTGATTGACTTTCTTTAATGCGATTTCACCTTCTTGGCTTGTCTTTTCTTCTTGTGCTTGTAAAATCTTTTGGCATTGGTTCTGCACATTTCTTAATGCTGCGCCCTGTTTATAAAGCATATCATTTAGCTTTTTAATTTCCGCTTTCTGCGCAGTCATCACAGTTTGAAAGCGTTCTAACGAATTTTTTTGTTCTTGTAGTAAGGATTCGTTACCTTTTATGTTATTGAGTTCTGTGTGAGTCCAAACTGTGCCTCTTTCTTTGATGCCGGCTAGGGTACTTTCATTAAAGACACCATAAGTGAAGGTCGCTTGAGTGAAGTTCGCTTCAGTAAAATTGACCTTTTGTGCGTTTATGAAAGGCGCTACGGTTTGATAAAAACTACTTCGATAAGCTGATGTCACGTTTATAAAGCGTGTTCCAATGAGATAACTATGATCGAAAGAAGTTTTTGTCAAGTCTCCACTGATTATGCAACCACTGAGATCCATGTGGTTCGCGTTTCGATGTGAAAAATTAAGGTGACTCAGATCTCCATGACAAACAACAAGCTGAATGCCGCTTAATTTTAGTTTTAATTTTACAAATTCTAATATATTCCCTTCAGGATGACGCGTTTGCCATGCGAGATAAGATGCCAGGGTATCAATGTCAATATGAATTCGTGTGATAGTGGCTTG
>CAJCIZ010000009.1 GCA_903970525.1 Myxococcales bacterium
GGCAGGTCTCATCTGGATCTACCTCATTTAATTCTGTTACAACTTCGTCTTCATCAGGGTCCACCTCTTCAGGTGTTGCAACAGGTGGTGGTGGAGGCTCAGCAGGGAGTGTCTTTACATCGCATTCATTATTATTAAATGCCTCTTGGGAGCCGGATATTTGGGGTGCGATACATCGTACCGTAGAAGCCTCTGCAGATGGTGCGCAAGCCAGTGCCGCCTTATTAGCTGTGACACGGCTTTCTTCGCAAGCTTCGTTAGCGCAATATTATTTTGAACTGCGTGGCTTGGATCGTGATCAACAGATATTGAATGATACTGTCGCAGATTATAATAAAATCTTACAGTACACACGCAATCGTTATGCCGCAGGTGTCGCTGCACGTAGTGATATTGTGCAAGCACAAAGTCAGTTAGAAACAGCAAAGGCAACGGCTATTAATAATGGTATTTTGCGTGCGCAATATGAACATGCGATTGCCGTATTAATAGGATTGCCGCCAGAGAATTTTGCTGTGGTCGCACACGCTAAAACGCTTCATCCACCGATGATTCCAATTGCTGTGCCATCGCTTCTTTTAGAGCGCCGTCCTGATGTCGCACAAGCGGAGCGTTTGATGGCGCAGGCTAATGCGCAAATTGGTCTTGCTATATCGGCTTATTATCCTACGTTGCTTTTGACAGGATCAGCGAGTGATACTGCTCAAAATTATAATCATTGGCTGTCACTCCCGGCGATAAACTGGTCAGTGGGCCCGCAGTTAGCAGAAACAATTTTGGATGGTGGGTTGCGTAGTGCGACGGTGGCTGCAGCACGCGCGGGTTATGAGTCGAATATTGCGTCTTATCGTCAGATTGTTTTAGCAGCATTTCAAGATGTGGAAGACAATATGGTTTCTGTTCGAATTCTTCGAGAGCAGTCTATCCAATTAGACAAGGCAAACGCGAGTGCGCGTCTTGCCGTAAAATTAGTGTTGAATCAATACAAATCAGGCACAGCGGATATTTCAGCTTTGTTAACAGCACAAACTGCTGCTTATACGGCAGCAAAAAGTGCGGCAGATGTTAAATATTTACGGATGACATCGGCTGTTGGGTTGATTAAGTCATTGGGGGGCGGCTGGAATGATACGGAAATCGATCCTGCGCCTAATGAGTACAATTGACGATTTGAAAGTTGAATGCGAAAATGCAAAAAATTGTTAAATAAAGAGATGAAAAGATGAGTTTATATCCTTTAGTTTATTTGCCAGATCCGCGCCTGCGTAAAGAAACGCAAGCCGTCACAAATTTTGATGATGCGTTGCAAAAGTTAATCGATGATATGTATGAAACCATGTACAAATCTAATGGCATTGGATTAGCTGCGCCACAAATTGGACTTTCTCTGAAATTAGCGGTGATTGATGTTTCGCGCGAGCGGGATCAACCCTTTTGCATCATCAATCCAGAAATCATTGCAAGAGAAGGTGAAGAATTTATGGAAGAAGGATGTTTGTCAGTCCCTGGTGCTTATGACAAAGCGCCGCGCGCAATAAAAGTCAAAGTGCGTGCTTTAGATAGACACGGGAAATCTTTCGAGTTGGAAGCAGATGGTTTATTAGCGCATTGCCTACAACATGAAATCGATCATTTGAATGGTAAATTATTCGTAGATTATTTGTCACCGTTGAAACGTCAGATGGCGAGGAAGAAGCAAGATAAGACGTTGCGGCAGAGAAGCAATAAATAAAACATTGAGTAATGTCGCAAGTTCGTGAGGTCCCCTATGATCGAGCCGCTCCAAGCATCACGTCCATGTGATTAGGGAGCCATCCCTGGCTTCCAGTCGCTCTCGCTCATAGGGGATCTCGCGAACTTGCCTATTTTATATAAAAGCACGCCTCACCCAGTGAAAGTTAGCTCGCTTTATACGCCTCAGTTTGAACATCTACCGTCACATCATCACTTAAGCCAGGTAACAAAGTATTGATGTCAAAGTCAGAGCGCTTTAATTTTGTTTCTGCAGTAAAGCCAACGGTAGGTTTTTCTGTGATAGGTCCCACGCCCATTTTGTTTAATTTCACAGTTAGCACAACAGGTTTTGATACGCCATGTACTGTTAGAATGCCATGAACTTTAGCAGATGTTTTACTGGTGACATCCACTTTATCACTGACAAACGTTGCGACGGGAAATTGTGTGGTATCAAAAAATAATTTGCCGCGTAAGTGTTCATCTAAGTCTTTATCACCTGTAATCATATTGGAAACATGAATCGTCGCATTAACTTTACTGTTCTTTGGGTTTTTGTCATCTAACACTAAGGTGCCTTCAGCGCTCCATTTCCCTGCGTAATTGGAAAATCCAAAATGACTGACATGCCAAATCACATAAGTATGTGCAGGATCCAAGGTGTAAGTGTCAGCAGCGAATGTCGGCGAGATAAAAGATAAAGAAACACCTAGCATCAGAACGATTCTTAATAATAATGTTTTCATTTGCGACTCCATCAGATTAATAAAATTATTCTATTGCCACTTTTGCTTTGACTAAAAATGGTGGGCGAGCTAGCCAAACCAAAGCCATCAAGACTAGAAATAGAATACCAGAAATCCAGAAAATGTCATTGGTGGCAAGAATGTAAGCTTGGCTAATAATGAGATTTGTCACAAATTCATAGCTTGCTTGCGCTGACAGCCCTAACGCTTGTAGTTTATGGAGTCCTTGTAAGAGCTGTGCATTGTATAGATTCAAATTCTCAACTATCTTGCTCTGATGTATCGACTCGCGATTAGACCACATCGTCACGCTGATGGAAGTGCCAAAACTACCCGCTAATATTCGTGAAAAATTAGATAAGCCCGCAGCACTTGCTATATCTTTGTTGGGCAGTCCCGATAAAGCAATTGCAATTGCGGGAATAAAGAAAAAAGGAATCCCCATGCCTTGCATGAACCGTACCAAGGCAATGTGTGGCAGTGCAACATCGGTTGTAAATCCAGCCAGCCAAAAAGACCCTATCGCAAAAACAGCAAATCCAAAACTGACTAAAAGTCGCAAGTCTATTTTACCCATGATCAGACCCATAAAAGGAGAAAGGATAAGCGGTATTAATCCTAATGGTGCTGTCGCAATGCCTGCCCAGGTTGGTGTGTAATTCATTTCTGTTTGTAACCACAAAGGTAAAACTACGACACTGCCAAAAAAAGCCAAATAGCCGAAACTAATTGCGACAGTGCCAATCAAGAAATTTCTGCGTTTAAATAATCGCAGATCTACAACAGGATGTTTTGCCGTTAATTCCCATACGATCAAATAACTTAAGCAAATCACAGAGGTGACAGCAAGAGAGATGATGAACGAAGAATTAAACCAATCTAAATCTTTGCCTTTATCCAGCAGAATTTGTAAGCTGCCTATGCCGACAGCCAATAAAATCAAACCCACAAAATCAATAGGTAATTTAATCGTTTCTGTTTCGCGATGGCGTAAAATATTCCAAGTAAAAAATACAGAAACAATACCCACAGGTACATTGATGTAAAAAATCCAAGGCCAACTGTAATTATCCGTGATATAGCCACCCAAGATAGGCCCTGCAACAGGTGCTGCAACTGTCACAGTTGCCCAGAGTGAAGTCGCGAGTCCTTTTTTGTGTTCTGGATAATTTGCGAGTAACAAGCTTTGTGATAATGGAATCATAGGTCCGGCTACTGCACCTTGAATGACACGAAAGATTACTAGCATGGTTAAATTAGTTGAGAGACCACATAAAACAGAAGCAATTGTGAATAAAAAGGTAGAGAAAGCAAATAAACGCACTTCACCAAATCGTCTGCTTAACCAGCCTGTCAAAGGTAAGATGATCGCCATGCTGACAGTGAAAGAAGTAATAACCCATGTGCCTTCATCTGGACTGACTGCAAGATTGCCTGCGATAGTTGGTATCGCAACATTGGCAATCGACGTGTCTAAGACATTCATGAACATGCCGAGAGACACAGCGATAGTTAATAAAACTAATTGCAAACCTCTAATTGGCGGCATGCGCGTCTCACTTAGGCTGATATTGAATATTCTCTGCGTTCGATTGTAATATTTGATTGATGATGCTATTGGCTTTTTCCAAGTCTGAGCTAGGATCTTGTGTTTGATACACAATTTTTTTGGGTGTGACTTCTGTTAATCTCAGACCGCTGCGATCACGCGTATTGACGGTGACTGTCATGGATAAACCAATCTGCAATGGATATTTTTGTAATTGCTTTGGATCAATGCTAATGCGTACAGGTAAGCGTTGCACGATCTTGATCCAGTTGCCCGTTGCATTTTGTGGTGGTAATAAATCGAATGCACTGCCCGTACCTGGGCTCAAGCCAATCACTTTACCATCAAAGGTAGTGCCGCTGCCGTAGACATCTGAGATGAGTTCAACAGGTTGTCCAATGCGAAAATGCCGCAACTGCGATTCTTTAAAATTTGCATTCACCCAAAGTTGATTGAGCGGCACAATAATCATGAGAATGGTATTTGCATTCACTTCTTGTCCCACTTCTACAGGACGTTTTGCAATAAAACCTGTTTCAGGCGCGTAAATTGTTGTTCGCTCCCAATTCAAATACGCATTACGCAAGCTGACTGCCGCTTGTTGGATTTGTGGATGATGATAGAGATCCGTGTTGCCAATTAAAGCTGTCGTTGCTGCGAGTTGATTTTTCGCGAGGGCAGTAGAAGCAACAGCCGTATCGAAAGCGATTTTTGCATGTCGTAAATCTTCTGCGGAGATAGTTCTGTTGACCACCAAGCCTCTACGGCGTTGATAATCTTCTTGTGCTTTTTTCATATTGTCTTGAGCGACAAGTAAACTTGAGGCCAATTGATCTGCATTTTTATAAAGTTCACTGACTTGTCGAACAGTCAGTGCTAATTGTGATTCAGCTTTTTTAAGCGCGATATATGCATCTGCTTTATCTAAGGTGACTAATGGCTGACCTTTGGTCACACGATCAGTTTCATCTGCCAGAATGGAGGTGACGTGTCCCGTAATCTGTGGCATCACTTCCACGAGATTGCCGCCAACATAGGCGTCATCTGTGGTTTCGTGAAATCTACCAATAATTAACCAGTAAAATAAGTAGAGACAACCTGTAATGATAAATATCAAAGTAAGGCGAGATAGCCAACGATTGCGCAGCGCATGATGCCTAGTGGTGTCGGAGGTATTGGGGTTGGGCTCTTCAGTCATATTATGCCTCAATATACAATGATATTTTAGCTTGCTAAGCGGTTGAATGATAGATATATATATTGAATTATTCTATCTGTCTAGAGAAGAGCTCTCCCATGGCAATTGATATCATCAGTGCGATTAAATCAGCGAAAGTTTTTTCTTCATTAGACGATGCGGCATTAAAAAAATTAATCAACAAATTCGAAAAAATCCATTTACTCAAAAATCAAATACTCTTTCATCAAGGCGATGTTTCGGATGGTTTATTTCTTATCGTGAGTGGAAAGTTAATTGCTATCGTACAAATAGAAGGGAAAGAGAAAAAAATTCTGGGAGAAGTGGGGCATGGCCAAACCATAGGTGAGTTAGGTGCTCTCTCTCATCAAGTGCGTGATGTGACGTTTCAAGCCCTCGAAAATTCAACTCTGTTGAAATTGAGTAGCAAATCTTTTAATGAGTTATGCAACGAATATCCGGCAGTGATGTTGCAAACAATGAATAATTTAGTTGCACGTTCGCGCACGTTACTTAAGTTAATTACAAATAACAAGCCGATTCATAAACATATTGCTATTTTTCCCGCAAATGACAATAATTCCTTGCAGTTATTTGCTACGCATATCACAGAACATTTAAATTCTTTACCTGATGCTGTTGTGTTAATCGATAATAAAGAATTTCAAGAAAAATACGCAACCGATGCAAAGTTACATCAATTGATTGATGGTTACGAAGCGCAAAATAAAGTTGTTTACTACTTGTTGGCTTTAGATGATACGCCTTTATCAAAAATTTGCCTTGAAAAAGTGGATATGATTTATGTTGTAGGATGTGGTGATGCTAAGCCACACATCCATACTTATACCAGCAAAATAATTCATAATGATGAGTATACTTATAAATCCAAGCCAGAATTGATTTTGTTGCATGTAGACAACAAAGATGTCCCTAAGCAGACGTCAAGATGGTTGAAGCTCGCTGATTTTGGCATGCATCACCATGTTCGTGTCAGCAACGAACAAGATATTCAAAGACTCATCCGCTTTTTGCGTGGGCAAGCCGTCGGTGTCGTGCTGGGAGGTGGCGGCGTCAGAAGCTGGGCGCATATTGGTGCACTGAAGGCGCTCACTGAGCAAGGCATTCCAATCGATGCAATAGGCGGCGTGAGCGCAGGCGCTATTGTTGGCGGTTTTTATGCTATGTATGGCACGTATGAAGATCGTGAAAATCAGTTGCATGATTTGACAGCGGTCACGCGAAAATCTATTTCTTGGCGTAATTTGACTTGGCCCGCGATTTCAATTTTTGATGGTGAAAAATATACTTTGCAGCAAAAAAAGATTTTTAAGCATGCGCAAATTGAAAATTTATGGCTGCCATTTTTTTGTGTGGCGTGCAATCTCTCTAAGAGTGTAACAGTCGTTCACAAAACTGGTCGTCTTTGGAAACGCGTTCGCAGTAGTACATCTGTTCCAGGTATTTTTCCACCCGTTGTGATTCGCGGTCAAATTCATGTTGATGGCGGCATCATCAACAACTTGCCAGTCGATCTCATGAGAAAAATGACGAGCACGATAGGCACAATTGTTGCGGTCGAGTTGATACATAAAGATATTGATGAAACAGTATATGATTTCCCGCCGATTTTGCCGTTGAAGAAAGCCTTTCTCGCTAAGATGCATTGGGCGTATAAAAGTTATAAATTTCCTGGGTTGGTTGAAACTTTTTTAAAATCTTTGTTGATGGGTTCTTCGGTCAGACAAAGAGAAAATGCGCTCAGTTCAGATATTTTAGTCACACCCGATCTTTCACAATATGATTTGTTACGCATCACAAAAAAACAATCAGACGAGTTAGTTGAAATCGGATATAAAACGGCAATCAAAGCGATTCGGAAATGGCGTCGTAAAAAACAAGCGGATTCTGCAAAATCAGGAGGCAAAAATGGCAACGGAACTACTTAATATTGGTTTAGGATTTGTTGAAGGTCTGGCGCTGATTATTTCGCCGTGCATTCTGCCAATTTTACCGATTATTTTGGCGGGGTCGTTCACGGGGAGTAAAAAGCGTCCGTTAGGTATCATCACAGGATTTGTTTTTATTTTTGCGGTGTTTACCTTCTTTGCACGCAAGCTGGTGCAAGTGTCAGGCATTGATCTCAATATTGTGCGTCATGCTTCATATGGCATTTTACTTTTACTTGGCATTATTATGTTATCAACGGTTTTGTCAGAAAAATTTAATCTCTTAACACAACAATTAACACGCGTAGGCTCAGATAACGCTACGATTAACAATCCGCAATCAGGTTTTTTTGGCGGTATTTTATTTGGTAGTTTAGTTGCTATTATTTGGACGCCTTGTGCGGGTCCTATTTTGGCAGCTATTATCGTGCAGACCGTGATTCAGAAAACAAATTTATTGAGTTTTTTGACGGTGCTAGCATTTGGTATTGGTGCTGCATTGCCTATGTTTTTGATTGCACTTTTTGGGAGGAAAATTCTTTTGAAAATGAATTTCATTAAAACGCATACTGTTTTATTTCGAAAATGTTTGGGTCTCATTATTATTGCGACTGTGGCCTATATGATTTATTCAGAAGGTGGTGTTTCTATCGCTGCGGCAGCAAGTGGAAATACACAATCCGGTGCGACTCTCCAAGAGGGAATTTCTTATCCCTATGCCGCGCCGGCAATAGACGATATTGCAGCGTGGATTAATTCTCCGCCACTCAAAATCAGCGATTTAAAAGGCAAAGTCGTGTTAGTTGATTTTTGGACGTACTCTTGTATTAACTGCATGCGAACACTGCCTTATTTAAAAGATTGGTATAACAAATATCATGATAAAGGGTTGGTGATTATTGGCGTGCACGCGCCAGAATTTGATTTTGAAAAGAATATTGATAATGTGAAAACGGCTGTCGCACGTGATGGCATCTTATATCCCGTGGCGCTTGATAATCACTTTGCCACGTGGCAAAACTTTAACAATCACTTCTGGCCGGCTAAATTCTTGATTGATAAAAATGGCAATGTAGTTTATCAACATTTCGGTGAAGGAAATTATGATGTCACTGAAAATAATATTCGCTATTTGTTAGGGTTAACGGGTGCTGCAACTTCATCTGTTGTTACTGATCCTGTTTCTACCTCTATGACGCCTGAAACTTATTTGGGTTATGCGCGCGCAGAACATTTTTCAAGTCCTGAATCGGCGGGCAGAGATCAAGTCAGTCATTATACTTT
>CAJCIZ010000010.1 GCA_903970525.1 Myxococcales bacterium
TTAACCTGTTGGTCCTGCGTTCGAATCGCAGACGACCCATCAAATTTCTGCAATTTCAAAATGCTATCCAATTTAACTGTGTAGGTTGTATATGAACCCGCGTACCTAATGCAAGATGTCTGTTAAAGTAATATAGTTTAAGACTTACACCTGCAACCCATTTTTTAAAAAGATAATATTTTTGAAATTAGTGATTTGGTTTCATCAAGCACCAGGCCACATTCTGGCAGTCCAATTACTAAATTGCCTAATGTAGCTTGCCAGTGGTGGTGGGCTTCTTTTGTTAATTCAGGCGTAAAGAAGTCATCGATTGTTTGATATGAGACATCACGATGCTGACATTTTTTATCAAGCATTTCGATTAGTCTGGCTTTTTCTACAGCAAAACTATAATTCTTTAAAACAGACCATAAATCATAGTAATCTCGCGCTCTAGGTCTATTCCATCCGCGAGTGACAAGCTTTTTATGTGTTTGGAGTAATGCTCGTAATTTCTCAGCAATAATTTCTTCAATGTGATAGCACGCAACGGTAGAATATAATGCTTCTTCATATCCGTGTATGATAGGTTTATATTCGGGTGCTAAAATGACTGGCTCATCATGTGTTATCTCAATTTTAATCGTGCAGAGTGCTGATCTGTGCCAAGGAAATTTTACTTTGATATTAAATGCTTCTTGACCTGTTGGATGCGGTTCTCGTTCTGGATAACGGGTTAATTGAACTTCAAAAGGGCCATAGTCGGATAAAAGTTTACTTGATATTTCAACTGCAGCTTGTAATGCATCTTCTAATGCTTTGTTTTTTGGAGCATTTAATGTGGAGAAATCTAAGTCAACAGAAAAGCGGTAATCCCCAAAGAATATCTTTTTTAATGCAGTACCACCTTTAAATACGAGTGAATGAGCAAGCTGTTGTTGTTTTGCAATTCCAGCTAAGATGTAACTTAACGCATAGTCTTTTTCAACAATATCAGGCCGAGATCTTTTAAGGGTGCATTCATCTTGAATTTTTATCCTTAATGGCTTCATCTGTGTTTCACTCTTATTAAGTTATTTTGAATCATCCAGCGTCTATCGCATGGTCCTGTTGCCGGTGCTGAAGGATCAAGGCGGCAGTAATAGTTAATTGGAACCTTTAGAAGTGGCTCGAGTTGTTTGGCTGGGATGCCAAAATATTCCAATGCCCATCCCAGGCGTTTTGCGACAGATTTTTTCTCGTATTTAACGGCGTAGTGAACCAGTTGTTCAATATTAATGGTAGGCAGAGAATTTTCTAGTATACCTAATGCTTCACCTATCCCGCCAAACATTTTAGAATAGATAAATACATCAAGCAAAGTACGTTCTTTGTCAGTAATTTTGACTTGAAAGTGTTCGTCTAACCATATTTTTTCAATGCCAAAAAAATGCTTTTGTTGAATATTGATATATTCATAGCGAACCCCATCAATCATCCATGCATGCTTTATATCGGATCGCTGCAGATGTTTCCCACGCATGGATGGAGTAATAACTTTTTTGGGTGTGGATGCTGTAATCATCTGCGGTATTTGCTCAGTTAGACCATGATGTTGTAATGCAGACCAGTGGCTAATTGCTGAAGGTTGAATCAAGTAGGTGGATATTACAAAAGGGTGGATATCTGATTGCTCTGGTAGCAAACCAATGCCGACATATAACCCGCGACGCAATCGGAGTATTCGTCTATGTTTTGCTAAGTTGGATACTATTTTTCTAATTTGATTAGAGGGTATTTTTTCTTGTAGCGCTGCCGCCTCCGCATCTTCCATGTTAAATATGCGTTTGCCACGTAAGAATAGTTCTCGCAATAACCGCATTCCTTGGCTTTCGATGGGTTTATGAGGGTCCATATTGCCTCCAATATTATTTGATATCATACTACAATAATACCATAAAATGGGTATTATTGCAGTACATTAAGTAATATATTGTCTAATTCAAGCTTGAAAAGTCCCGTGGGACTTTTGTGGAAGTGGTGAGTAGTGCATTGTTATGCATCGTTATGCTTTCTAAGACGTTATGTAACGGCCACCTGTCGAAAATAATTAATATAAATCAATCAGTTAAAATTCTGCATTCAAAGAGCTATTAACTTTTAACCTGTTGGTCATGCGTTCGAATCGCAGACGACCCATCAAATCTCGGCAATTTCTAAATACTATTTAATCTCATTGTGCCACTCAACAACCTCAGTCGTATTTTATTGATCAATTAGTAACATATATGTTACTATAGGTAAAAAGATGCCAATAATAAAAGAATATCTAGAAACTAATGGTCAATCACCTTTTGCCAACTGGTTTGAGGAATTGAATAGTGAAGCAGCGGCTAAAATTACTGTTGCGCTTTATAGGTTAGAGCAAGGTAACTTCTCACGTGTGGAAGGTGTGGGAGAGGGTGTCTTTGAATACAAAATTGATTTTGGTCCTGGGTATAGGATTTATTTTGGAAAAGACAATATTGATTTAATTATTTTGCTTTGTGGTGGAAATAAAAAAAGTCAGTCAAAAGATATTAAATTAGCAAAGAAGAAGTGGGCTGCATATAAGCTACGTAAAAAAGAGGATTAAATCATGCCATTAACCAAAGATTTTAAAACAACTATTTTGGCGCGAGCCCAAAAAGACAAGAAATTCTGTGAAGCGATGTTATCTGAAGCTATTACTGAACTATTATCTGGTGATGTTGACGCTGGAAAAGCCATTCTTCGCGACTATATAAATGCTACAATTACTTTTGAAGTTTTATCAAAATTTATGGAAAAAAATCCAAAAAGCATTATGCGAATGCTCAGCTCAGGTGGGAATCCAACAAGCAAATCAATATTTTTAATTTTCCATGTCATTCAAAAAGTAAATAAAATTCATTACAAAATTTCTGTAAAATAATTTTCGATGACATGGTTAGCGCGTTTAAAACGTGTGTTCAATATTGACATAAGCACCTGTGAATCCTGTGGTGGTGCGGTTAGAGTAATAGCCTGCATAGAAGATCCAGGGGTGATCAGTAAAATACTTAGCCATTTACAGGCTTATGCAAACAATCAAGTCGTGTTGCCGGCAAGCCAGGCGCCACCGAAGGGTTTATTGCTTAACTCAATTCAAGTATAAAAAGGGCAGCCAAGGAAATGGCCTTAAAGGCCAGCGTGAGTGGTTAGGATAAGTTCGTCTAGTTGGAGGTGGTTGCGCATAAGATGAACTGAGTAGTGCGGTTTGAGGGTGTCCGATTCGAGTCAAATGCCCCAAAAATAGGTGGTTAGGCTCTGAAAATGGGGCTGGTGGTGGGGTTGTATTGTAAAAAGTAGCTTTTATAGTTCCACTCCGCTCCATCCCTGCAGTCAAGACCAAATTTTTAACTAGTTAGGAGTGAAAGAAACGTCTAGTCATTATAGTGGACCCCAAATTTAGGACAATTTAAAGCGATAGTTTAAGATAGGAGCCTGCCGCAAAAGGAGCAGGAAATGAGTGAAAAAAAGCGCAAGGCATTCAGCGCACAACAAAAGGCAAAAGTAGCGATCGAGGCGAT
>CAJCIZ010000011.1 GCA_903970525.1 Myxococcales bacterium
TTACCTGCTATAGCAGGTAAACTGTGCTATTTCTTGCCCGTTAACTTTGGGGATACGCTTTGCGGAGGCAAATAATTACCTGCAGTCACAACTTTCATTCCAGTGCTATCTTCCAGTTCTACTCTCGCTTTTTTGGCAATACCACCACCTTTCTTTCCAGCATGTTTATTAGCATCCATGCCTGTTGCATTCATAGCATGTGCAATCTGTCTGGTTGAAAGTTCCGCCTCACTCATGTGATCTCGCAGATTTTCTGACTTCAATCCTTTAGCATTCTTGTGATCTTTGACACTGATATCAGCGCATTCCTGGTGAATGATATTAGTATGGCAAATTCGCTAGGCTGTTCTATGCCATGTTCCTTCCAATAGTCAGTGAGTTAATTGCGGGTTTCTTGCCCCATCATCCGTTGTTGAATCCACTTCTCACTGTATCCGTGTTTTTGCCATGTCTCTCTGGCTCTGTCTAAGGATTTAGCAGGATCTGCCATTTCTTGCATACGTTCATAACCAACTTTGGCAAGCCAGAGTTTGATAGGTTCGGCTTTGGGGCTAGGAATGGATTGAACCAGACGTAGGAGTGTTTCTGCATTAGCAACATCTGTAAGGTATTTTTTACCATCGCTGGCTTCTAATTTCAGTTGGTGACAATTTGTCACCGACGCATTTCCTTCTTTATTTAATCGCTATTTTAGCTTATTCCAATACTTCCTAGCAGTTTGATAGTCAGATTGCCTGATCAAAACACGAACAATATCAATCACAGAAAAAAACCAAGTTTCTGTCTCTTCATCATAAACCCGTCGGATTTGATGCTCCTCAAACATGGATAAATCATGATTCATAAAGATCCCTCATTTGTATTGATACAACTAATATACGCCAAAACGCTATGTTTGAGATAGGACGGAAAATACAATATCAGAATATTACCAAGAAAAAATTCCCTCAATAAACCACTCCCAGATTTTAAAAAATCTCCCATAAAAACATGCGACTATTCAATGAAATTTTGCTAAAATAACTGTAACTTAAACTAGTCATTTCCAAGCAAGGATTGCGAATAAATGCGTTTTTTGAGATCCGAGTTACTGTTAGGTTTATTTTGCATGATGCTAGCAAGCTGCATGATGGGTCCTAACTATCATACTTCTCGTGCGCCTCAGACTGATCGCTATACTGAAACACCTCAACCACAAAAAACCGCGAGCACTAAAAGTGCGGGCAAAGCCGGCAAAGCACAACAATTTGTATCCGGCTTAGATATTCCAGCCGCCTGGTGGGAATTATTCCACTCGGAAGCCATCAATCAATTGATTCAGCAAGGCATTGATAACAGCCCCAACTTAATCGCCGCACAAGCAACATTGCGTGAAGCACAAGAAGCCGTCAATGCGCAAATTGGTTCGTCTTTATATCCACAAGTCTCAGGATCTTTAACCGGAGAACGCCAACGATTAAGTTTAGCTACCTTTGGTCAATCAGGTAATACTCTTTTTAATCTTTATAATGCATCCATCCCTGTCACTTACACACTAGATGTATTTGGATCTGCTAGACGCCAAATTGAAGCGCTAGGCGCGCAAGTGGATTATGAACAATATGAATTAGATGCAACCTATATCGCGCTCACATCGAATATTGTGACAACCACAATTACTGCAGCATCACTGCAAGCACAAATTAAGGCAACACAGGAAATTATTCAGTTATTAGAAAATCAATTAACCATTGTCAGCAAACAATTTCATTTAGGTGGTGCAGCTGGCTCTGATGTATTAACACAAGAAAGTCAGTTAGCACAAGCTCGCGCAACATTGCCACCGCTAGAACAAAGTCTTGCGCAAACACGACATGCATTAGCAGTATTAGTCGGTGTATTACCTAGCGAGTTTACTTTGCCCGACATTCGGCTAGAAAAAATCGTATTACCCGTGACAATTCCTGTGAGCGTCCCCTCTGAACTTGTCAGACATCGCCCTGATATTCAAGCATCGGAAGCATTGTTGCATGCTGCTAATGCACAAATTGGTGTTGCGATTGCAAATCAATACCCACAAATTTCATTATCCGGTTCATATGGCTGGGAAAACACTGCTCCAAGTCAATTATTTAAATCAAAATCTATTGCTTGGAATTATAGTGGCGGTTTAACACAACCTATTTTTAATGGTGGCGCACTCGTCGCAAAAAAACGTGGCGCGATAGATGCATACAAAGCCGCTGAAGCACAATATCATCAAACTGTTCTACAAGCTTTCCAAAATGTCGCGGATACCTTATGCGCATTAGAAAATGATGCCAAAACACTACGCGCAAAAAAACAAGCAGAAATCGCCGCGCGTGACGCTTTGCACATTATACAAAAACAATATCGTGTAGGCGGAGTGAGTTATCTGTCTTTACTGACGGCACAAAAGCAATATCAACAAACTTTAATCAGTCGTGTGCAAGCACAAGCACAACGCTACACTGATACAGCAGCTTTGTTCCAAGCAATGGGAGGTGGTTGGTGGAATACTTAAAACGTAAACTACATCAATTCTGGACAACAAAGAATGAAAAATCAAGACGCATGCGTCTGATGTTAATCATTGTTGGCATATTATTTGGTGCAATATTTTTATATAAAATTATTATGTCGCTTTTCTTAAGTTTTATACTGAGCAGACAATCACATGTTGCCACTGTCTCAGAAATGAAAGTCAGCTATTCTGACTGGCAACCCAAAGTTTTAGCCTCCGGCAGCTTAAGAGCCATTCGTGGCGTCAATGTCACCTCTGAAGTGGCGGGCTTAGTTCAAAATATTTATTTCACACCCGGCTCTGAAGTGACAGAAGACACTGTGCTAGTACAACTCAATGCAGAAAATGACATTGCTTTGTTACATTCATTAGAAGCACAAGCTGATTTGGCGAAAGTGACTTATGTTCGAGACCAAGCACAATTCACAGCACTCGCTGTCAGCAAACAAACGCTTGATACCGATGCAGCCAATTTAAAAAATTTACGGGCACAAGTGGCACAACAAGAAGCTTTTGTTCGCAAGAAAACCATACGCGCGCCTTTCTCAGGACGGCTAGGGATTAATTTAGTGAATCCGGGGCAATATATTAATCCCGGTGATGCAATTGTCATGTTACAAACACTAGATCCGATTTATGCGGATTTTTATATCCCGCAACAACAATTGGCACAATTATCGGTTGGACAAGACGTATTTATAAAAACAGATGCTTATCCAAAGAAAATATTCAAAGGAAAAATTACAACCATCAATCCAGGGATTGATACGACGACGCGTAACGTTGAAGTAGAAGCAACAGTGGCCAATCCTACATTTGAATTAGCACCGGGTATGTTTGGATCAGTGGAAATAAATGTGGGCTCGCCTGAGCGTTTTCTCACATTGCCACAAACAGCTATTTCATTTAACCCTTACGGTAGTATTGTGTATGTTTTAAGAAAAGGTGAAGGAAAAAGTAAGCATGCACCCCTGATTGCCAAACAAGCATTTGTCATCACAGGAGAAACACGCGGTGAGCAAATTCAAATCTTGAAAGGATTAAAAGAAGGTGACTCTGTCGTAACCAGTGGTCAGTTAAAATTAAAAAATGGTGCAGAAGTGGCGATCAATAACTCAGTTGCACCATCGAATAACCCCAATCCCAACTTACCGGAAGAACATTAGGGAAGATTATGTATTTTACGGATATTTTTATTAAACGTCCCGTGTTAGCGACTGTAGTCAGCCTATTTATTTTAGTGCTGGGATTACGCTCCATGGGATCGTTAACAGTTCGTCAATATCCTTATACACAAAATGCTGTAGTAACAGTCACAACAACTTTTACTGGTGCAGACCCCAATGTCGTCGCAGGATTTATCACAACACCCTTAGAAAATTCTATCGCACAAGCGGATGGCATTGATTACATGACATCAACCAGCACGCAAGGGACTAGCACGATCACCATTAATTTACGTTTGAATTATGATGCGCAAAAAGCCTTATCTGATATTAACACTAAGGTGAACGCCGTACTCAATCAGCTTCCCAAACAGTCTCAACAACCCGTCATTACTGTCCAAATTGGAGAAACGATTGATGCCATGTATATAGGATTTTATAGTGACGTCCTTGCGCCAAACCAAATTACAGATTATCTCGTCCGTGTAGTACAACCGAGGCTACAAGCGATTGATGGTGTACAACAAGCAGAATTTCGGGGTGACCGTCAATTCGCCATGCGCATTTGGTTGGACCCTGTGCGCTTGGCTGGATTTGGGCTGACAGCGGCGGATATTGCCACTGCATTAGCAAATAATGACTCCATTTCAGCAGTGGGACGCACAGATGGTAATATGTTTACGGTAAACATGACCGCCAGCACCAACTTAACATCCGTCGAACAATTTAAAAAAATGGTTATTAAATCGAGTAAAGGCGCGATCATCCGCTTGGGGGATATCGCAAATATTAGTTTAGGCGCAACCAATTATGATACCTCGGTTGCCTTTAACGGCACACGTGCGGTGTATATCGGGATCTTGGTTGCACCCACCGCAAATTTATTAACGGTTATTTCTGATATCAAAAAAATGCTGCCTGACATTCAGAATCAATTGCCAGAAGGGTTGAAAGCAAAAATTGTGTATGACTCAACAGACTTTGTGAACAGCTCGATTCATGAAGTCGAACATACTATTATTGAATCATTGATTATTGTCACCATCGTTATTTTCTTATTTTTAGGATCATTACGTTCTGTCATTATCCCATTAATTGCCATTCCCTTATCGTTGATCGGGACTTTTTTTATCATGCTCTTACTGGGGTATTCTATTAATTTGTTGACCCTATTGGCCCTGGTATTAGCCATTGGCTTAGTCGTCGATGATGCCATTATTATCGTGGAAAATGCCCAACGCCATATTGAAGGTGGCATGACTAAAATTAAAGCGGCCATACAAGGTGCACGTGAGTTAGCGAATCCTATTATTGCGATTTCAGTCGTATTAATTGCAGTTTATCTTCCGATTGGCTTTATGGGTGGCTTAACGGGTGCATTATTTACAGAGTTTGCTTTTACTCTAGCAGGATCTGTTGCCATTTCTGCTATCATCGCTTTGACACTGTCACCTATGATGTGTTCAAAGTTGTTAGTCCCTCCAAATAAGGATAAAGATTCATGGGTGCAAAAATTAGATCATCAGTTTGAACGTCTACGTGAAAAATATAAATCTACTTTAGAAGGGAGCTTAAATTATTTATCTGTGACAGGTGTCTTCGCAGCCATTATTTTAGTGAGCATTTATTTTTTTTATTCAACTGCAAAATCTGAGTTAGCGCCCATGGAAGATCAAGGTGTCCTCATTTCACAAGTGACAACTGCACCCAATGCCACGCTATCGCAAACAGAATTATATTCGGATGAAGTATTAAAAACATATATGAAATACCCAGAAACCGACCGTATTTTCCAGTTAGATGGTATAACGGGCTTAAATACCAGCATTATCGGTATGGGTTTAAAACCTTGGGGTGATCGTAAGCGTACATCAAACCAACTACAGCCTATCGTGCAACAAGAATTGAGTAAAATCACGGGTGCTATTATTGCCGTGTTCCAATTACCGCCTTTACCCGGCGCACGCGGCGTACCTGTGCAATTTGTCATACAATCAACCGATCCATTTTCACGCATGGATGAAGTCAATCAAGAATTAATGCAAAAAGCAAGAGAGGCGGGTTTGTTTCTCTATCTAGACACCGATTTAAAAATTGATAAAGCACAAACTGAGGTTGTGATTGATCGCGATAAAGTTTCAGAGTTTGGATTAACGATGCAAGATATCACAAATACTTTAGGTGGTGCATTAAGCCAAGACTATATTAACTATTTTGATTTTGGAGGTCGCTCTTACCAAGTTATTCCACAGATGATGCGCACAGATCGTCAAAATACAAACCAACTTGGCACTTACTATATTAATACGCTTGCTGGTTCTACCATTCCACTGTCTACGGTCGCAAAATTAGTCACAAAGACTGTGCCAGAATCATTAAATCATTTTCAACAAATTAATTCTGCCACGTTATCTGCTGTACCAGCACCAGGCATTACAACCAGTGACGCGCTCACACGCTTAGTCAAAATTGCCAACCAAGTATTACCACAAGGCTATACCATCAATTATGCAGGACCATCTCGACAATATATACAAGAAAGCAGTGCGTTAGTCGCCACCTTTTTCTTTGCGCTCATTATTATTTTTCTGGCACTCGCGGCCTTATTTGAAAGTTTTCGTGATCCTTTAATCGTATTAATCAGTGTACCTATGTCAATCTGTGGCGCGATGATTTTTATCAGCTTAGGTATTGGTGGCGCGGATTTAAATATTTATACTGAAGTTGGATTAGTCACTTTAATTGGTTTGATTAGCAAACATGGCATTTTGATTGTGCAATTTGCCAATGATATGCAACTCGAAGGCAAATCAAAACGTGACGCGATTGTGGAAGCCGCGAGTATTCGATTACGCCCCATTCTCATGACTACCGCTGCAATGGTACTAGGTGTTATGCCACTCATTATTGCATCGGGTGCCGGCGCTGTTAGCCGTTATTGTATAGGTTTAGTGATTGCATCTGGTATTTCTATCGGGACTTTGTTTACTTTATTTGTTGTGCCTGCGATGTATCTCTTTCTTGCGGAAGATCGTGCTAAGAAAAGACCTGAGACTGAGATGGCAATAGCATCGAGCTAAGATCATCCTCTACCCTGGTTTTTAAGCCTCAATAAGCTCAAATTACTCTGTACGGTACAAAAAATCATACACTTACGCCAATCTAGCCATCTGTGCACCCATAGGTGGTTCAAATAATATTCGTATAACCTGCCGAATTTCCAATTTTGACGGCGCTTTGCCACACAATATTCGCCTTAAAACATTCGTACCGCTGCGAAATAAGCTCATAGCTTTGCGTCCGTGATTTTTGATTTTGATGGGTTTAATTTCATTTTTCCATTCACCAA
>CAJCIZ010000012.1 GCA_903970525.1 Myxococcales bacterium
TAAATTAAAATAAATCATATTATGGCTTTCAACCAAGGAGGCCATATGCAAACTACATCAGAGTCAGTCACCATTAAAAAACCAGGAAAGGAATTTTGGCTTGAGCACGTCAACCAGTGGGAATCTGGCAATCTCAGTCAGCGTGCCTATTGTAAACAGGCCGGAATTAACTATAGCACGTTTGTTTATTGGCGCGGACAATTTCTCCCAGAAATAAAAGCTAAACCATGTCATTTTCTTCCCGTAGAGATTAAGCAAGCACCTTCAGATACTTCTCACTCAATAAAGATAAAACTAGTAACCGGTAATATTATTTGTATTCCAACAAATATCGGAATTCCTGAGATAGCCAAATTGATTCGACTCCTGGAGACACCTGATGCTTAAGGTTCGCAAAGAAACACAGATCTATGTCAGTCTCTCACCAATTGATATGAGAAATTATGTAGAGCTTTCTATTATGTGGAGTGTTCACTCCTGTATTAGAATATTAAGCTATTTAGACAGAAATAACTCAATAAAACCTCGTCATAATCACTCCACATAATTATTCTTACCAAACCTGTCATATCGGCAGGAACCTAGGAGAATATTTATGAAACGAAAATTTGAGAAAAACCTTGAGAAACAAACAGATAAAAGCCGACTTTTGTCTGCCGGATATTTAAAACAATATCTTGATACCTTTATTATTGAACTTTCTGAAAATGGGTATACAGAATTAACAGTCAAAGGCTATGAAGATTCTGTATCGCATTTTGCTACTTGGCTTCAGAAGAAAAATATTTCATTAGAAAGTATCAGCGACAAAGTGATTTCTGATTTCGCCAAACATCATTGCCGTTGTCCTGGTGGCCGAAGAGATAATCATGTTTCACAACAATATGCGAATCGTGTGCGGCGGTTTGTTTTATATCTTTGTCAAAAACGTATAATTACTTTTAAAGTAAATCCGCCTAAAACGCTAGCACAGCAATCGTATCTTGCAAAATTTCAAGAATCGCTGCAATGTCGTGGTTTATCGCCCAGAACAATAGAACAATATATCTACTCCATTAATTCACTACTTCCGCTATTAGGTGATAATCCAAAAAAATATAATAGTATTCACATCCGTAACGTAATTTGTGATGTGGCAACGAAATCTAGCCGTTGTGTAACTAAGAAGTTAACAAAGGCATTAAGAGTTTATCTTCGTTTTCTTACCGCTGAGGGAAATTGCCGTCCTGATTTAGACGCCGCTGTTCCTACAGTAGCAGAATGGAAGCTGTCATCTTTGCCAAAATATATCACTGAGAACGAGCTTGAACGAGTTATTGCCGCTTGCGACATTCATACTCAGCAAGGAATTCGTGATAGGGCTATTATTCTATTATTGAGCCGTTTAGGATTACGTGCAGGTGATATCATCAATATAGCCATAGATGATATTGATTGGAATGAAGGTACTCTGCGTGTTTGTGGAAAAGGGCGAAGAGAAACCCGTCTTCCACTAACACAAGAAGTAGGTAACGCAATACTTGTTTACTTGGAGAATAGCCGTCCCCGCGTTAGCATCGATAAACTATTTCTCTGCCTGAGAGCACCCTTTCGTCCTTTTCCTGTTTCATGCGGAATTTCTAGTATAGTAAGCGCAGCACTTGCCCGCGCAGGCATTGCGAATCCCCCTTCTCGTGGTGCAAGTTTATTGCGTCATACGGCAGCAACAAACATGCTGCGTAACGGAGCTACTTTAGAAACTGTTGCTACCGTCCTTAGACATCGATCATTAGATATGACTGGTTATTACGCGAAAGTTGATATCCCTAGATTATTGAAAATAGCTCAACCATGGCCGGAGGGAGCCTTATGTTAATTACAATGATAAATCGTTATGTTGAATTACATCGTGCAATGGGCTTCAAATATCGTATTCAAAACGGTTTGCTTCAACATTTTGCTATCTTTGCGCATCAACGAGGTGACACTTTTGTTCGTTGTAAGACAGTTATTGAATGGGCAAAACAAGCACCTTCGCCAGCTCAGAGACGCAATAGATTACTAACCGTTCGTCGTTTTTCTATCTCAATGCAAGCTGAAGATAAGCGTTACGAAGTTCCTCCTGCTGATGCATTTGGGTTCGAGACGTTTAAGCGTCGATTACGTCATCTTCTATCAGTTTCAGAATTAAAACTATTGCTCCAGGCTGCATTGAAACTTAATCCGTTGAACAGCATCCGTCCTTTGACTTATTCAACATTATTTTCATTATTAGCTGCTACAGGGATACGTATTAGCGAAGCAATATCACTTAATGTCGAAGATGTTACAGACGATGGTCTTATGATTCGTGCTACAAAGTTTCGCAAAGATCGGCTTGTGCCTTTGCACAGATCCGCACAAGAAGGTCTCCGGCACTACTTACGCTGCCGCATTAAATATAGCGGCATTGAGAAATCTTTATTTGTCTCTACCAATAGAAAAAGACTAAGCTATTCGACAGTTAATAGCGTTTTCCTTCAGTTGGTTCGATCGATTGGACTTCGCAAAGGACCAGGCCATGAAGGAATATGTATTCATGATCTCCGGCACCGTTTTGCGGTGAAATCATTAGAAGAGTGTAAGGGTAATCGAACAGACATATCACAGCATATGGTTGCCTTAAGCGCGTATCTTGGTCATGCCCACATCTCTGATACCTACTGGTACTTACAAGCAACTCCTACATTAATGAAACAAATCGCAACTACACAAGAAATTCTTTATAGGAGAAATGATCATGTCTAGTCTAGCTCATTATCTAAGTGGATTTTTACGAGAATATCTACCTTGCGAAAGACGAGCAAGTCAGCACACTTGTGAAACCTATGCTTATACCTTTCAGTTGCTTGTATCATTTGCCGCAAGTCATTTAAAAACACAACCATCAAAATTAAAGTTGGAGTGTATTGATGTACCTTTGGTCGTTACTTTTTTAAATCAACTAGAGGAGGTTCGAAGAAACTCTTCCCGTACTCGCAATGCAAGACTTGCAGCTATTAAAGCTTTCTTCCGTTTTCTGGAATATCGCCTTCCATCTGCGCTAGATCAAGCTCGTCGAATTCACGCCATTCCGATGAAGAAAGTTGACGAAAAGCTTGTTGGCTTCCTTACGAGAAAGGAAATGCAGACTCTGATTGATACGCCCGATTCCAGGACAGCTTTAGGCATACGTGATCGAGCAATGCTTTATCTCGCCTTTGCAGCTGGACTCCGCGTATCAGAACTGGTTGGGCTCCGACTTGATCAACTCCATTTAAATCCTGAACCGCTTATACATGTATTCGGTAAAGGGCGACGAGAAAGAGTGATACCTCTATGGAAAGAAACAGCCAGTGTATTACGTGCCTGGCTTGCAGTGAGAGTTGATTCTATAGCTCATGAGCTTTTCCTCAATGTCCAGGGTAGGCCAATGACGCGATCGGGATTTAAATATATTTTGTCGAAACATGTGAATATAGCTATAGCCAAGCAGCCAACGCTCGCTAGAAAACGAGTTTCTCCGCACGTACTTCGTCACACATGCGCCATGCATACTCTGCAGGCAACTAACGATATACGGAAAGTATCACTTTGGTTGGGTCATGCTGATATGAAAAGCACTGAAATTTATTTACGTTCTGACCCGAGCGAGAAACTTGAAGCACTAACAGCAGGTAGTCCACTGTTGCTCCGACGTGGAAATTTCAAGGCACCTGACAAGCTGATAGCAATGTTAAAAGCAAAGAACTAACTAGTAGAATTATGTGGAGTAAATAATGTATAAACAGGTGTATTAGTCGCATCGCACTAAAGTTACTCCACATAATAGAAAGCTCTACATAATTCCTCTTATGTGGAGCTCCACATAAGCGTAAAGCGATAGACAGCCTGGCAGCATTGGTTGTTGAAGAGTTTCAAAATGATCCGCAATCAGGAAATTTATTTATTTTTTTCAATCGCAGCCGTGACAAAGTAAAGATAGTATACTGGGATAGAAACGGATTTGTTTTGCATTACAAGCGAATGGAAAAGCATCGGTTTGTTGTTCCAAGACTAATTGACAGAATGCATCTTGTAATCACTGAAACACAATTAAATGATTTATTAGCTGGATTAAATTTTGAAATTATGGGAGATTTCACCGACATAGATTATGATAAAATCTTCTAAGAAATAATGTATTTTATGCTGTATTTGTTATAATGCGCGCATGAAAACAAATACAGCATACCAAGAAAAAACAAAAGAAGAATTGTTGGAAATTATCGCGCAACAATCTCAACACATTGACTCCCTCACGGAAATTCTACGCATTTATCGCCAGCGTCAATTTGGAAATAAATCTGAAAAACTATCAGCAGAGCAACTAGGTATTTTTAACGAAGCTGAATTACCAAAAAATGCAGAAGCTATAGCAGAAGCAGACAACGAAATTCATATCGCTGCACACTCCAGAGTTAAAGCCGTTGGACGAAAACCGTTACCCAGTCATTTGCCAAGAGAACAACGCATTCATGATTTACCAGAAAATGAAAAGATTTGTGCTTGTGGAAACGCTTTGAATCATATCAAAGACGAAACATCTGAACAGCTCGAAATAATACCCGCCAAAATATACGTGATCCAGCATGTCAGAAAAAAATATGCTTGCAAACATTGCGAAGAAACCATAAAAACAGCGCCCATGCCCGCACAGCCAATTCCGCGCAGTATCGCAGCCCCAGGATTACTAAGCCATGTATTGGTTTCAAAGTTTCAAGATCATCTTCCATTGCATCGACAAGAACAAATGCTACGTCGCATCGGTATTGATATCCCAAGATCAACACTTTGTTTATGGGTCATCCGATCTGCGAAACTACTAGAACCCATGATGAAGATCATTCATCAGTTATTAAATCGAAGGAAGGTGTTGCGCATGATGTTTTGAAATTTATTACATTGCTCGCAAATATTGAGGAAGAAATAAAAGAATTAAATCACACAGATAAATTCACTATACGTCTTGAAAAAGCAAAGCCGGTGTTAAATGACTTACATGCTTATTTAACGGCGATGCAGCCACGTATCCCACCTAAAAGCCCTTTGGGGCAAGCTGTCTCTTACACATTGAATCAATGGCCCAAGCTTAATAATTATTTACGTGATGGAAGACTAGAAAATAGTAACAATCGTACAGAGCGTGCAATTAAACCTTTTGCAATAGGTCGGAAAGGATGGTTGTTTTCAGACAGTGTTGCGGGAGCTGAAGCTGCTGCGACCGTATTCAGCCTAGTCGAGACTTGCAAACATCATGACATTGAAGCTTACGACTGGTTCCGTTATGCGTTGCAACAAATCCCTCTTTGTAAATCAGATGATGAGATTAAAGCGTTACTGCCGTTTAATATCGACAAGAGTTTGTTAGCGCGATAGTTGGGGCGGTTGATTTAGCGGATACTCTCAAGATGGAGCTAGACT
>CAJCIZ010000013.1 GCA_903970525.1 Myxococcales bacterium
ACAATTAAAAGATCAATTTCAGATGATAATTTTTTTGCCGCCGTTAACACATTTAATAGTGTTCGTTTGACCTGATTACCGTGATGCTCTACAAGGATAAGTAATTTCATGACAAAACCCGTGATTCATTTTTTAAGCGATTAACTAAATCAGCAACAGACTCAACTCGAATTTGCGCTCTCTTTTTCTCTGGCATTGCAACACTGATAAGCCGAATACGTGGCGCCAAATCAACCGAGAAACTACTTGCTTCTTTAACGAGCAGTGGTTTTGTTTTTGCCTTCACAATATTCGGCAAAGAAATATACCGCGGCTCATTCAATCGCAAATCCGTTGTAACAACACAAGGTAAGCTGACTAATAATGTTTCAAGACCGCCATCAATTTCACGTGTCACGCTCACTTTATCATCATGGAATGAGATAAGTGATGCAAAAGTCGCTTGAGGCCACTGCAATAGTCCAGCCAACATTTGACCAACCTGGTTATTATCTGAATCAATGGCTTGTTTCCCAAGGATTACCATGCGAGGACATTCTTCTAACACCACCTGTTTTAATAAACTTGCTGTCGCTAATGGCTGAATTTCTGCATCTGTTTTAATCAAAATTGCGCGATCCGCTCCCATTGCAAGAGCTGACCGCAATGTTTCTTGGCATACTTCTTGACCAATTGTGACAGCGATAACTTCCTGCGCAATTCCTTTTTCCTTAATGCGCAATGCCTCTTCCAACGCAATTTCATCAAACGGATTCATTGACATTTTCACATTTACTTCATCAACGCCTGACCGATCAGCTTTAATACGTGCTGGCGTTTTATAATCAATCACCCGCTTAATGGGGACTAAAATCTTCATGTCATCTCTCCCAAGCCATATCATTCGTATTCTTTTTTAAATCGCCCATGTTATCACCTTTATTGATATAACTAAAATAAGAAAGTATCAACGGAAGATAATGATTGCCAAAAACAAAAGATTATTGTATCAGTAATGAATCACGGCTAAAAATATTTAAAAGATGAACTTTTTGTTTACTTTTTACACGAGATGAGGTCCTATGAAAAAAAATATTACGCAATTTCTGCTCTCTATTGCTATGTTACTTCTGATGTACAATACAAGCTACGCTAGCCGCGATGAAAACCATACCTTCACTCTCAAGCTACTCAATAGCACCAATGAAACATTCATTATCCAATCTATTGCAAGCAGAACCGGTGTCTTAATAGAATCAAACAACGAACGATGGATGCCTAATACAACAATTGATATTCATTGTGAAAATATCTCTAGCAATAGTGTCTTTGGCGAGATTCGCTTTTTAGATAGTCAAAATTATATCTCGTTATTGCTAATAGATGTCAGAGAGCAACGTCATATAGGCCAACCAGTTTTTGGTATCCACAACCAATATTACAAATCTAAACCATTATCAAAAACACGCAACACAAACATTGGCGGACGATTTTTAACCCATACTGCAGCAACTGTTGAATTAGAACTGAATAATTAATACATTATATAGGGATCCTATCTGGTTTGCCGATTATAGCTGCCGATTGTTTTTTGATGATTAGGAAAACGAACAGGAGTTCGTTTTAACAAAACTCGGAATGAAAACGTGTTGTGCGACTAATCATCAAAAAACAATCGGCAGCTATAATCGGCAAACCAGATAGGATCAAACGATAATCATTCAAGGAAAACATTATGAAACTATACTATAAAGCAGGATCCTGCTCACTTGCAGTAAGAATACTGATAAACGAACTTCAATTACCTTGTCAATACATCGAGGTTGACTTAACTAATAAAAAAATTGACGGGGTAACTGATTATCTTGTGATTAACCCAAAAGGATCCGTGCCGGCACTCCTTCTCGAATCAGGTATTTTACTTACTGAAAATGCGGTGATCCAACAATATTTAGCTGACATGCATAAAGCACATCAACTATTACCACCTATTTATGACATAAAAAGATACCAAGTACTTGAATGGCTAAACTTTGTTGCAACTGACTTACATAAATCATGCGCACCCTTTTTTATGCCGAGCATTACTGATCAGTTAAAACGTGATATTTTTACGCCATTACTTGCGAAAAGACTAGATTTCCTAAATCACCATTTAGATAAAAATGAATATTTATTTCACAATGAATTCACCATAGCAGATAGTTATTGTTTTGTCGTGCTGTCGTGGTTAAAACGCATTAACTTAAATATTGAAAATTGGTCTCATGTTGCAAAATATTTTCATCATATTGCAAAAAGACCTGCTGTATCACAGTCATTATCCGAAGAAAATATTAGTCTTTAATAGATTCGTAAATTTTTAAAAGGGCATTATCTTCAAATAATCGCCCTTCTTCAATATAGCCCATCACGGTACCCTCATGTCGCCACCTACCGTGACGCATAATAGAAACAAACGGTACGCCACGTTTACTTGCAATAGTTGCAAAACCTCTACGCAAGCTATGACTACTCAATAAATCAACTTGTTCTAATTTATTTTTCCTTGCTAATTCTTTAAGAATGATTGAGACACTCTGAGCATTTAAACCCTGATCTGTTAGCTGATCTCGATGAATACTTCTAAAAACATAGCCTGACTGAAGATGTGCTATTTGCAACCACTTTTCTAAAATGACCACGGGACACAATGCTGTATTATTATAAGGAATCGCACATAATGCACCTTCACCTTCTTGATCCGTCTTAGAACGAGGAATCATAATTTGTAACCCTTCATCTGAAAACGTTAAGTGCTCCAAACAAATACGCACTAATTCACTACGTCTAAATGCACCATAGAATCCTATTAACAATAGTGCGCAATTTCTAACAGAAACTAATGTATCTTCGTGTAATAGTCCCGTTGCAATCTTATTCAAATCATCTAAAGAAATAGCGCGCGCTTTATTTTTTGGTTTGCCATGCACATTGAAAATACCTGTCATTGTCTTTTTTACAACCGGATGTTGCGTAGGATCAAAAAACCCTTGGTACTGATGCCAATTTTTAATTGCGACTAAACGGCGAGACAATGTTCTTGGATTAAGTGTATCTGCAAATGCATGTAAATATCGAATAATAACATCACTTGTTGCCGGCAATAATCCGCCCCAATGCATGAAATGCCGGATATCCGACTGATACGCTTTTCGTGTATTATTACTAGTTGATACATGCAAATAATGCTTAAGATTTTCTGAGCTATCTTTTTCAATTATTCCATCAATATTTTTAATAATTTGATTCGTTGTCATTAGAAAAAATTCCCAAAATTCATAGCGTTATAAATAATCAATATAACGACACTTCTCAAAATATGCAAGCTAGTGTATAATGGTTTCTCCTAAGCAAACTGAATAGATGACATACCTTGCTATAGTGAAAACACTCGTTTCAATAGTAACACACTATCAGTATGAATCTATATCACTTTAAATTACTCGGTTGACATCGCTATGAAAAAAAAACATGACTCGGCATTTGCACGGCTCAATAAATATGTTGGCGCACTGCATTACGATATTACCATCGCAACTATATTATCTATCGTCAGCACAATATTTGATATTCTTCCAGAAATATTAATTGGATTTGCTGTAGACATTATCGTTTATCAGAAAGGTTCTTTTCTAGGACAATACTTAGGTATTACCAATATTTTGAATCAATTCATGTTTCTTGGCGTGATTACATTTTTAATTTGGAGCATTGAAGCAATTTTTGAATATGCTTACGCATTAAAATGGCGGCATCTCGCTCAAAAACTCCAGCATCAATTACGCATTGATACATACAAACATTTACAAAGTGTCGACGTACATTTTTTTGATAACGCCATGAGCGGAAACTTAGTATCTATTCTAAACGATGACATCAACCAACTAGAAAGATTTTTTGATAATGGACTGCACATGGTGATCCATATCATTACTT
>CAJCIZ010000014.1 GCA_903970525.1 Myxococcales bacterium
TCGGGGTCAATCCATCACTCTTGCGATTATCAATTACTTAATGGAAGCGATTACCAAAGAGTTCAACTGGACTGCTTATGTAAACGGAGAGAAAAATACTCATCCCACCGAGTTTAATTTTAACTATGGAGTATCTGTCAACCGCCAAGTTAATTGACCCCTCCCTCCGCCGAATTAATTGACCCCCTTAGCCGAATTTTGCATAACTGAAACCCTATCTAATTAAATAAAAATATTTCCCACTTCTAAAACACTTTGGTGTATAGAAGGATCAGATTGTCTTTTGTTTTTTTAAAATTAAAACGTGTTGATTGAGCCTGGTGGGCCCACGTGAATAACGTGGATAACTGTCTTTTCGTTATCCATGTTATTCATGTAGTCCACAGGCGGTTTTTTAACTTTCTTTATTCATAGTTGGTCTCATTTTCTTTCTAAACGATTCATCGGTAGTTAATGCAATGTGGTAGGCTTGATGCGCTAATCGATCCATACTGGCATTAGCCATTACAGGATCTGGGAACAACTCCAGCCAACCTTCAACAGAGCGATTACTGGTTATAATCATGCTACCTTTTAAATGCCTTTCAGCAATCAGCTCATAGATATCTTCAGCTTCTGTTGCCGTCATTGATTTGAGACCAAAATCATCAATAATCAATAAGTCAGGCTGGGTAAATCGTTTAAATACTTTACCCCAGCTTTGATCGGCACGTGCAGCCAAGAGAGTTCGAAGCAAGATGCTTGCGCGGATAAACAGAACGTTTTTCCCTTTACGGCAAGCTAGATGCCCTAATCCTTGCGCCAGATGTGTTTTTCCTGCTCCAGTTGTTCCCATGATTAAAATATGTTGATGTTTAGCGAGGTAATGCCCACAAGCCAATTCACGAATCATCTTTTGTATGGAGCTTGGATAAAACTCCATTTTTAATCCTTCAATCGTTTTTTCCTCCTCAAATTTTGCATGAGTGATACGCCTCGCTAATGTTTTAGCTCCACGATATTCAATTTCATCCTGTAATAACAAATGGAGAAATTCACGATAGGATAGTTGTTGTTCCTGGGCTTGCTGCAATCTTTGCTCTAAAGTATCTCGCATTCCAAGTAATTTTAGTTGAGCAATAGCTTGATCTATAGTGTCATGACTCATATGCAGACCTCCTGAGCCACACTAAATTCACTTGCAGGCCTTAAATAAGCGCCTTTACTTAATTGCTCTTTAGATACTAGACTCCTTCGATTCTCGCTGAGTTTATCAAGATTTTTAACCAAAATCGTTTTGACACTATTATAGGTTGTGTTGCCAAAATCCAGGGCTCTTTGACATGCATTTTCCAAGCGTTGATTCCCATAAGTATCTGCCAAACGCAACAACGCCTGAGCTTTACGGCGATGCGTTAAGCTACTGGGTGTAATAATAGAATTGATGAGTTCCTCTGTTGCAGTTCCTATTTCTTTTGCGGCACTCAAACAATACTGCTCATCTTGTTGTAAAAACTTCCTGGCTCCTTCTGGGTAATCAAACTCATCAGTAATCCAAGCTCCTTTTTTCAAAGAACGAACATGCGTTTTAATTAGTTTCATATCAGAAAAAAATTGCACTACTTTTTCTGTTGCGCGAACAAAAACCTGTTGATGCACATAATGATGTGGGACAGAATAAAATGAACCATTAAATACAACATGTTGGTCTTTATGCACCAGGCCTTCCTGCCATATTGGACATTCAAAATCCTGCTCTGGCAAGGCCTTTAGTGATGGCTTATCCTCAGTGATATAAAGATCCCAAGGTGTTCTTCCTGTTGTGCGCGTGACACGATGAGCAATTTCATCTTTACACCAGGTCAATGCATGGTCATTTGCTGCATTAATCGATTCAAATTCTCTGCCTGCAAGTATTTGTTGTCGTGCAATAGTAACACTACGCTCCACTTTCCCTTTATGACGAGCTACCCTAACCTTTGCTGGATCAATAATAAATCCATAATGCCTTTCTAGCTCACTATATGCTCTATTTAAAATAGGGTCGTAAATGTCGGGCTTAATGACTCCAGCTTTGAGATTGTCCAGTAAAACTGTATGTGGCACACCACAAAAAAAATGAAAAGCACGAATATGGCAATCAATCCAGTTCTTTGAATCTTGATTAAAAACAAAGCGAACAAAGCGATGGCGGCTATGCGATAGGGTCATGATAAATGCATAAGCTTTCTTCATTTTTGATGTTACTGGGTCTTTCATTAATCCAACGTAACCAAAATCAACTTGAGCCTGTTGTCCTGGAATAGTTACCATATGTAACGTTGTTTTAGGTTTGGAATCAAAATGAGCACGCACATAGGTTCGTAAACTGGTTTCACTGATTGTCTCTCCAGTCTCTGCAAATAAACGTACCATTTGCGTGACAGTCATATGCGGCATGTTAAACCAATCATTGATTTGCTCATGATGCCGGTTTAATTTTGATTGGATCCCTTGGGGATGTATTTTCTTTTGATTTCTCTGGCTCTGTAATTTCTCGATAACTAGATCTAGAACCTCAAGAGGGCTATTTTGTTGCAAACCAAATCCCATTGCCTGATTTAAAATTTCACGAATGGTATTCCTTGCAAGACCTAAAGA
>CAJCIZ010000015.1 GCA_903970525.1 Myxococcales bacterium
ATATAATTCTTTGCAATATCAACACCAATTATCGTAATATCTGTCATGACTCGCTCCTTTTTTTGAATGAAATGTATCAATCTCATTCTGGCACTTTAGATGCCGTTATTGAAGTGGGCGAGTCCATACCATCATGCCAGCGTGCTTTCAGCTGGCATCCATCTTTCCATTACACAGGCAAGGCCAGAGCACACAAAGGGCTGGATGCCAGCTAAAAGCACGCTGGCATGACAGACCCTCAATGTCGAGCTTGTGTAGATACCAATGTAAAAACATGCTGGCATGATGACACAGGCGGATTAATTTAGTTTAATCGCCTTCACCCACCCAGACAGCTGTTCGAACACTTTGTAATGCGTCAAATCAAGCTGTAAGGGAGTAATTGAAACATAACCCGTGTTAACGGCATAAAAATCTGTGCCAGGACCTGCGTCTTCTTCTGGGCCTGGTTGGCCTATCCAATAAATTTTACGGCCGCGTGGATCAGCTGTTTTAATGGTAGGTTCTGCAATATGGCGTGTGCCTAAACGTGTGACTTGAAAACCACGAATTTCATCTAGCGGTAAATCAGGCACATTTACATTGAGAATCGTATCTGCCGGCGGGCGATCTTTTTCTAATTTTTGCACGAGAATTTTTGCGACTTGCGCAGCGGTGGCATAATGCTGACACTTAGGACCTGCGAGGGAAATAGCAATCGATGGCAATCCTAAAAAGCGCCCTTCTGTCGCTGCTGCTACTGTACCAGAATATAATACGTCATCACTTAGATTAGAGCCTTCATTGATACCTGAAACAACCATATCAGGCATTTCTTTCAGTAATCCAGTCACTGCTAAGTGTACACAGTCCGTAGGCGTACCATTCACACTGATAAATCCATTCTCTCCTGTCATCGTGCGCAGTGGATTATCCAAAGTCAGCGAGTTGCTCGCACCACTACGATTACGATCTGGCGCAACAACAGTCACTTCTGCAATTTCACCTAACACTTTCGCAAGTAATTTTAATCCTGGAGCCAAAAAGCCGTCGTCATTGCTCAAAAGTATTTTCATGTCTCTGCCTTATTGTACTACTTGATAATAGGTTTCATCTTTCTTAACCATGCCCAACTCATCTCGCGCACGGGACTCAATTGCATCTTTACTGGTTTGTAACTGATGAACTTCTTGCATGACATCGTCATTTCTTTTTTTAAGTTTATCATTTTCTTTCATTTGTAACGCTAATTCTTTCTTAGTCCGTATCATATCAATAATACCACCCGACTCAAACCATAAGTGATATTGCAGAAAAGCCAATACTAGCACAAGTAACAAGGGTACTGCTTTAAAAGATGTAAATCGCATTAGCTTTGAGTCTCTACTTTTGTTAAACGTTCAAACTGTGAAAAGACCGCACTTCCCGCATAATGGGCACGATCCCCTAATAATTTCTCAATCCGTAACAATCTATTATACTTTGCGATCCGGTCAGAACGACAGAGCGAACCGGTCTTGATTTGTCCCGCATTCGTTCCAACTGCAAGATCTGCAATTGTTGTGTCTTCTGTTTCGCCTGAACGGTGTGAAATAATCGTATTGTAATGCGCTTTTTTCGCCATGGAAATGGCGGCCAGTGTCTCAGTTAACGTGCCAATTTGGTTTGGCTTGATTAAAATCGCATTTGCCACACCTTCTGTAATGCCTCTTTGCAATATGTCTGTATTCGTAACAAAAATATCATCACCGACTAATTGAATTCTTTTGCCTAGTTTTTCTGTTAATAAACGCCAGCCTTCCCAATCATTTTCTGCCATCCCATCTTCGATTGAAAGAATAGGATAACGATTCACTAAACGTTCTAAATATTTGACGAACTCTGCGGCGGATAATACTTGATTTTCTGCTGTCAGATAATATTTTCCATCACGATAAAATTCTGTGCTTGCAGCATCTATTCCGATATAAACATCTTTACCGGGAGAATAGCCGGCTAATTCGATAGCTTTTAAAATCACTTCAATAGCCGCATCGTGTGTTGGCAAACTCGGCGCAAATCCACCTTCATCGCCTACATTGGTATTGCACCCTTGGTCTTTTAACACTTTTTTCAAGTGATGAAATATTTCCGCACCACATTGTAAGGCTTGATGAAAAGAACGCAGTCCAACAGGTAAAATCATGAACTCTTGAATATCTAAATTATTGTCCGCGTGCGCACCCCCATTAATAATATTCATCATAGGCACCGGTAATGAATAAGTCCCATTGTTGCCTAAAGACTGAAATAAGGGTTGATCTTTTGCTGCAGCCGCTGCTTTTGCAGCTGCGAGGGAAACAGCGAGTAATGCGTTTGCGCCTAAGTTTTCTTTGTTTTTTGTGCCATCCAGCGCAATTAATTTTTCATCGATTTTACTTTGATCCATGACATCCATGCCTTTCAAGGCATCCGCAATTTGCGTGTTAATGGCTGCAACTGCTTTTAATACACCTTTACCTTGATAGCGCTTAGCATCTTGATCACGCTTTTCTACCGCTTCGTGCGAGCCAGTTGAGGCACCAGAAGGGACAGAAGCTGATCCTCTATGGCCATCTGTTAATACAACTTCAGCTTCAACCGTGGGATTGCCGCGTGAATCTAAAATTTCTAAGGCAGTAATTTGTTTTATTTTCGTCATAGTGACTCCTTAAGCGTTTTCTTAAATTTGCAGCACAGATTTCACAAAGGGAATTGTGAGTTTACGCTGCTCGACTAATGATGTTTTATCTAATGCTTCCAATGCAGCAAACAGCGTAGACATATGTCGCGGACAATGATTTAAAATAAATTTTCCCACTTCATCCGATAGCACCATGCCGCGTCTTTCTGCTCGCATCACCAAGGTTGTCAATTTTTCTGTGTCAGTTAATGGCTGAAGTTGAAATACACCACCCCAAGATAAGCGTGACAACAAATCGGGTAATGCAATGTTTAAGGATTTAGGCGCAACATTCGCCGTCATCACTAAAGTACCACCCGCATCATAAATGCGATTAAACGCATGAAAAAAAGCTTCTTCCCATACAGGTTTGCCTGCAATTAAATGTACGTCATCTATGCATATCAGATTGACTGATTCCAATCCCTCTAAAATTTCAGGTGTGTAATCCGCTAAACTGGTGAGTGGAATATAAACTGCAGAAAGTTTATGACGTTTTGCTTCATGACAACTGGCTTGTAATAAATGCGTACAACCTTGGCCGCCAGATCCATAAAAATAAGTCACGCGCTCGCCTTCTCCTCTCGCGGCATTTTTTAAGGCTTGAATCAACGTACCATTTTGGGCAGTGTAATAGTTTTCGAAAGTTGCTTCATCTTTCAAACCCACACCTAACGTTAATTGCTTGATCATGACAGAGATTCCAAAAGGTTTTATCGCTGATACAATTTGCTTTTAAAATAACGCTGATGCAGATATCGTATCCAAACCATAATGACTGCAGCAACAGGCAACGCTAACAAAATACCAGGGAACCCAAACAAACAACCACCCGCAAGAATTGCAAAAATGACCGCAACAGGATGTAAGCCAATTCTATCTCCGACTAATTTGGGTGTTAACACCATATGCTCAATCACATGCCCAACAATAAAGACTAGCCAAACTAATCCGACAGACATCAAGCTACCATCTTGAACATACGAAGCAATGCTCGCCACTGTCACTCCTACAATAAATCCCAAATAAGGCACTATGCTAAAAAGTCCTGCAACTAAACCGACAATAAAACTAATTTGTAATCCAACCAGCGCTAACCCGACTGAATAAATGAGACCTAAGACTAACATCACTAAGAGTTGACCACGGAAAAATGCGCTTAAGACTGTGTCGCATTCTGTGACTAATCGCACAACAGTCGGTTCAATATTACGAGGTATTAAACTTCGAATGCCCGCAAGAAATTTATCCCAATCACACAGCAAGTAAAACATGACCACTGGAATCAAAATCAAGTTCAGCATCCATTCCAGCACTTTAAAGCCTGAATGCACTAATTCTTTTAGCACGATATCTGCAAATCCACCTGCTTTGACCCAGTTATCTGTGAGCATAGTCTTTAAAGTTGCAACATTAATCATTTCAACATTAATGCCGAAATGCTTGAGCCAAGGAATGATAGTGTCTTGCCACCAGGTCACCATATTGGGGATCACAATAGCTAATGTATCAATCTGATTGTTAATGATTGGAATCAGTAATACGATTGAAACAGCAATAACAAGAATTAATCCTAAAAAGATAATAACAACACTGAGTACGCGCGGCACGCGAAAGCGCACTAACAAATTCACTAAAGGATCTATCAGATAGGCAAGCAAAATGCCAACTAAGAAAGGCGTTAAGATGGGAGACAATTTATAAAGCAAACCTGCGATCACAAATGCCAGTATAATAAAAACCATCTTGTTGCTAGAGGCATGCACCATGTACTTTTCTCTTATTGTGTCCACTGATAAAGCAATACATCATCTTGATGATCTTTAGCAGTGACTGGCACTAAATTTTTTCCGATAGAAACCGCTTGGATGAAAGCTTGTTTGTTGCCATGCAAACTGACATTTAAAATCACTTCATCACCATTGACGCTATCTAATAAGACATCAGCAACGGGTGTTAAATGTTGTAAATAGCGCATGACTTGCATCAAATCTGCTTCTTGTTTGATACCCGAGACCTTTAAGGTCAATTGTGAGGATACGCCTTCACTCACCACAACGGCATAACGCCCAGCCAAGGTATCCGCAACATGATTGATAGCATTCGCATAGACTTCTTGTAAATTCTTGCCTGTGACATCCCAATCCCATTTATCCGCGTCTGAGATTAATTCCCAATGACTGGTCAAGTCTGATTTTGTTTGTGTAACTTGTCCTAACAATATCGCATTACTGTCATAACGCTTTGAGGCTTGTTGTATGGTAGGGATAGTTTTATTTGCAATATCATTGGCTGTAACCTGCCCCATTTCTGTGACATCCATGACAGGAAAAATAATCGGAATGCCACGAAGCTTTGCGCTATTTTCAATTAAGGATTGGTTATCGCCAGTGCTGCTATCGACGATGTCTAGAGGGTGCGTCGGTGACTCATACGCAAGCCATAACAAGATGAGCGGCCGGTTTTGTCCCCAAATCGGTGAACCCGCCTCTCGTAAAAGACGGTTAATACCTTGAGAGTCATACCGTATGGTCAATAAATAAGGCGTGTCTTTAGGTGCAGTCTTTGGACTGGCATAACTATATTCTTGTGCAAAGGTATCAGCATGGCTAAGGCTAGCTTGCAGAGCGGGGTTATCTAGTATCTGGAGATTACCACTCACTTTCGTTAAAACTTCAGCCATGCCATCTTTGACGGCCCTGGCTTTGTCTTGCGCAGACTGAGTAGCCACAAAAACTTCTGCTTTGTAGATAGAATTAACCTTAACCGCCCAAACATAGGGAGAAAAAACAGCAGAAATTAAAAATACGGCTAAATAAAATACATTGCGCATTATTCACCTAATAATCTAAGAAACCCTATGATTATATGCAAAATTACTTATACCTTATAGTTAAACAAGAATAAAGCATTCACAAGCCCTATCAGCCCTAGATTTTTTCGTATTTATATAATATATTAATATTTTCAAGGCAGTTGTACGGCACAGTCTACTCACGGAGGCAGCATTACTGCTGAATACTATGCTGATTAAATCACAGCTCATTGCAGAAGTAAGCCAACAGTTGTCCCATCTACCCGAAAAAGATATTGCCCTCAGTATCAATAGCATTATTGAGCAAATGAGCGAGACGCTCAGTAATGGCGGAAGAATAGAAATCCGAGGCTTCGGGAGCTTTTGTTTACACTACCGTCCACCCCGCAAAGCTCACAACCCTAAAACTGGCGAAAAGCTAGTCACACAGCCTAAATACGCCGTGCACTTCAAGCCTGGCAAAGAATTGCGCGAGCATGTTAACGCTAGCAAACATATCCCTCTGTCAGAGACGGATATGGGTGATGCGGACGAAGAATAATCTCTTGCTACCACCTCTCCTGCTGCGCAGGAGAGTGCGTAGGGTGGATTCTGTCAGCGTGCTTTTAGCTGGCAACCATCTTTCCGTTACATAGGCAACGCCGGCGCACACCAAGGGCTGGATGCCAGCTAAAAACACGCTGGCATGACAGAACAATTGAGAACGGCAGGAACACTTAGGCTATCGGCAAGGTCACACCCTTCTGCCCTTGATACTTCCCACCACGGTCTTTGTAAGACACCGCGCACTCTTCATCCGATTCCAAGAATAACAATTGTGCCACACCTTCATTAGCGTAAATCTTGGCAGGCAATGTTGTCGTGTTGGAGAATTCTAAAGTGATGTGGCCTTCCCACTCGGGTTCTAACGGTGTGACATTGACAATGATACCGCAGCGCGCGTAAGTGGATTTCCCTAAACAAATCACTAAAACATTACGGGGAATACGAAAATATTCCACACTACGAGCCAACGCAAAAGAATTCGGTGGAATAATACAAACATCCGATTCTACATTCACGAAATTCGCATCTGAAAAATTCTTAGGATCGACAATCGAAGAATTGATGTTGGTAAAAATCTTAAATTCCCGCGCACAACGCACATCATATCCATAACTCGATGTCCCATGCGAAATTGTTTTTCCTTCTGTCGTATGACGAACTTGATTCGACTCAAACGGACTAATCATATTATTTTGTTCAACCATGCGACGAATCCACTTATCTGATTTGATAGCCATTGTTTTTTCCTTTTAGTCATCTTTTACAACAAAATTGGGGAATGCGCTTGCAGGACTGCCTGCAGTCGTTTCTAACTTAGACATAATATTACGCGCAATTTCTCGATAAATTTTAGCATTTTTACCGTCAGGATCTGCCGCTACTGTCGGCGTTCCACTGTCTGCCTGTTCACGTATGCTAATATCTAAAGGCAGTGCGCCTAAAAATTCAATGCCATATTGCTCAGCCATTTTCTTACCGCCACCTTCACCAAAAATAGGTTCTGCATGACCGCACGCTGAACAAATATGCATACTCATATTCTCAATGACGCCTAACACTGGCACATTGACTTTGCGAAACATTTCACAAGCACGTCTTGCATCAATGAGCGCTAAATCTTGTGGTGTTGTTACAATCACGGCACCATTCACAGGAATTTTTTGAACCAAGGTTAATTGGATATCGCCTGTACCGGGCGGCAAGTCGATCACAAGATAATCCATCTCATTCCATTGTGTATCATTGAGTAACTGTTGTAACGCCATACTCACCATAGGTCCGCGCCACACCATAGGTGATGACTCACCAATCAAATAGCCTATGGACATCGATTGAATACCATGGCGAATCACCGGGTTTAGTGTTTTTCTATCTTCCAACTCGGGCGGATTGAGAGCCCCCAACATCAAGGGCTGACTGGGGCCATAGATATCCGCATCTAAAATACCCGCGCTCGCACCCTCTTTTGCCAAGGCAATGGCAAGATTAACGGCCGTGGTAGACTTCCCCACCCCGCCTTTGCCTGAGGCAATTGCGATGATATTTTTAATGCGTGGCAAGGCTGGCATGCCTTTCGGTGCAGGCATAATGATCTCCTAAAGATTAAGCTGCTGATTCTACCGTTAGCGGCCTCTCTTTAAAAGAGCAAGTGGAGCGTATTGTCAGACACTGTTATAATTCACGCTTTTGGTAAGGATAGAGAGCCCTATGCCGCAAGCTGTACGGAAAATATTAGTCACCACCGCATTAACCTATGCCAATGGACCCTTCCATTTAGGGCATTTGGTCGATAATGTGCAGGCGGATATCTGGGTCAGGTTCCAGAAAATGCGTGGCCATCAATGTACATTCATTTCTGGCAGCGACAGCCATGGCACCCCTATCATGATTCAAGCGGAAAAAATGGGTTTAACCCCTGAGGTGATGGTCGCGCAAATGCACCGTGATCACCAAGCTGATTTAGCTGGTTTTTTAATTGAGATCGATAACTATTACACGACGCATTCTCCTGAGAACCAAGAATTAGTCACGACTATTTTTGAACGCCAAGTCAAAAAAGGCAATATTAATCAGCGCGTCATCAAACAAGCGTATGACCCTGAAAAAAACATGTTCTTACCTGATCGTTTTATTAAAGGTGAATGTCCACGTTGCGGCGCAAAAGATCAATACGGTGATAGCTGTGAAGTGTGTGGCGCAACGTATACACCGACTGAATTAAAAAATCCGTACTCGACCTTATCAGGCGCCAAACCCATAGAAAAAGAATCCGAGCACTACTTTTTCAAATTACAAAATTACGAAACCATTTTGCGAGATTGGACGCGCAACGGACATTTGCAAGAACAAGTTACCAATAAATTAGATGAATGGTTTAAAGATGGCTTGCAAGAGTGGGATATTTCTCGCGATACGCCTTATTTTGGATTTAAAATTCCCGGTGAAGAAAATAAATATTTTTATGTGTGGCTAGATGCGCCTATTGGATATATGGCTAGCTTCAAAAACTTATGCGATAAAAAACCCGGCTTAAACTTCGATGAATATTGGAATAAAAATAGCAAGACAGAGTTATATCATTTTATCGGCAAAGATATTATGTATTTTCACGCACTGTTTTGGCCTGCCATTTTAAGTGGCGCAGATCTACGCACACCGACTGCGATTTTTGTTCATGGATTTTTAACGATTGACGGACAGAAAATGTCGAAGTCACGCGGGACTTTTATTAAAGCGCGTACGTATTTAGATTTCTTACCGCCAGAAAATTTACGGTATTATTTTGCCGCAAAATTAAATAGTCGCATTGAAGATGTGGATGTGAACTTCGACGATTTGATGCAACGTGTTAACTCTGATTTAGTCGGAAAATACGTGAACATTGCTAGCCGTTGTGCGAGCTTTATTCAACAGTATTTTGAGGGGAAATTATCTGCGACTTGTTCTGAACCTGCGCTCTATCAAGAATTTTCTGATGCGGGCGATAGCATTGCGAAGAACATTGAAGCATTGGAATATAGTCAGGCAATACGACAAATTATGGCTTTAGCCGACCGCGCGAATCAATATATCGATGAAAAGAAACCTTGGGCTGCGATCAAAGATCCTGCGTGCAAACAAGAAGTACAAGATATTTGTAGTTTAGGTATTAACTTGTTTCGCGTGTTAACGATTTATCTCAAGCCCGTGTTGCCACAAACTGCCGCTAAAATAGAAGACTTTTTAAATATCTCGCCACTCATGTGGGAAGATAGAGTAAAACCTTTATTGAACCACACGATCAAACCTTTCCAACCCCTTTGTCAACGTTTAGATAAAAAAGAGATTGATGCTATGAAAACTGCCACACAGGAAGAACTAGATAAACAAGCTAGTACACAAACACCCGCGCCTAGTCAGACGCCCGCGAGTGAGCCTATCAAAGAAACTATCAGCATAGATGATTTTGCTAAAGTGGATTTACGCGTTGCGAAAATAGTGAATGCTTCGCATGTAGAAGGTGCGGAAAAATTATTGCGATTGGAGCTAGACATTGGTAGTGAAACCCGACAAGTATTTGCGGGGATCAAGTCTGCTTATGCGCCTGAAACACTGGTTGGCCGATTGACCGTTGTTGTTGCGAATCTTGCGCCAAGAAAAATGCGCTTTGGGGAATCACAAGGGATGGTGATAGTTGCAGTAGGACCTCAGAATGAACTTTGGTTATTGAGTCCAGATAGTGGTGCACAGCCTGGAATGCGGGTTAAATAAATATCACTCATGACAAGGCAGACTATTACAGCAGAACAAATCGATGCGATCCTACCACAGACTCAATGTGGTCTGTGTGGATTTGGTGGCTGTATGCCTTATGCGGAAGCATTGGTTCAAGAGAATGCTGCCATTAATCTTTGCCCACCCGGCGGTGTCAAAGGTCTACGTACGATTGCTCAATTAGTCGCAGAAGATCCTTCACCTTTCATCGCTGATATGGAAAAAAATACCAAGCCCAAACAGCTCGCACTCATTCGCGAAGAAGAATGCATAGGCTGCACCAAGTGCATTCAAGCGTGCCCTGTTGATGCGATTGTAGGCGCCGCAAAAAGCATGCACACCATCATCACCGCAGAATGCACAGGGTGTGAATTATGTATTCCGCCTTGTCCTGTGGATTGTATTAGTATTTTTGCGATTGCTGAAGAAACGCCTGAGCAAGAGAAACAAAAAGCCAATCTCTCACGAGAACGATTTCGTGCGCGGAATATTAGATTAAGCAAAGAGAATTCCAATCAAACTATTCACTCTCGCGAGAAAAATAATTCTTCTTCTGAATCGTTAACTGATAAAAAAGCTTTTATTCAAGAAGCGATTTTGCGGGCGCAACTCAAGAAAAAATCGAGCTGAAAAGTATCTGTCATTAACTGACCACTGTCATGCCAGCGTGCTTTCAGCTGGCATCCAGTCATGTTATAACGCGCAACCGTATTAACCAGGCTGGATGCCAGCAGAAAGCATCATTAGTATCTACACAACTCCTAAAATCTTAGGGGTTGTCGTTATTCTTCCAGAGATAATCGTTCAAAAATCTGCTATAAATACCACTTTTTATTTCTAAAGGATTTACAGCGCATGGAAAAGCGCCTCGAGA
>CAJCIZ010000016.1 GCA_903970525.1 Myxococcales bacterium
CGTCCAGTCGATGTAGGGGATTATGTCACGCAGTGGATAATCTGCAAATGTTCGTGTGTTCAAAAAGCTCGGTTTAATCGCGTGATAATTTTTCCAGTCAATTTGTAGTTTATTTTCGCGTGCACTAGTCAATGGAATGAATTCATTTTCTGATTTTTTAGCTTGATGACGCTGTCTTAATTTAACATACTCTTCGCGTGTTGTTTTAACAAAGTCTGGTTTGTTCATATCACTCAATAATTGGCTTGCGACACCGACTGCGCGTGAAGCGTCGACGACGTGTATGGTTGGGCCCGAATAATTTTGCTCGATCTTAATGGCAGTATGTGCGCGAGAGGTTGTTGCGCCGCCAATTAATAAAGGAATGGTGAATTTTAAACGTTCCATTTCTTTGGCAACGTAAACCATCTCTTCTAAAGAGGGAGTGATCAAACCACTTAAGCCTATGATATCGACATTTTCTTTGCGTGCGGCTTCAAGAATTTTTTCGCATGACACCATGACTCCCAGATCTATTACGTCGTAATTGTTGCAACGTAAGACGACACCGACGATGTTTTTACCGATGTCATGCACGTCACCTTTGACAGTGGCGAGCAAGATTTTTCCTTTATGTTGTTGTTTGCCATTTTGTGCGGCTTCAAGGAAGGGGATTAAATGCGCAACGGCTTGCTTCATCACGCGCGCGCTCTTTACCACTTGTGGTAAAAACATTTTTCCAGCGCCGAATAAATCGCCGACGATATTCATGCCATCCATGAGCGGACCTTCTATGACACTCAAAGGGCTTTTTAACGTGAGACGTGCTTCTTCTGCATCTTCTAGAATAAATGCATTATTGCCATTCACGAGTGAATAAGATAAACGCTCAGAAATCGGCTTTTCGCGCCAGCTTAAATCTTCTGTTTTTGTTCTGGATTGTCCTTTTACCGTATTTGCCACTTCAAGCAATCGGTCTGTGGCATCGGGTCTGCGATTTAAGATGACATCTTCCACTAATTCCAATAAATCTTTGGGAATATCTTCATAAATAGCGAGACTGCCCGCATTCACAATACCCATCGTCATGCCTGAGCGTATTGCATGATAAAGAAAAACAGCATGTATCGCTTCGCGAATAGGATTGTTGCCACGAAATGCAAATGAGACATTGCTAACACCGCCACTGATTAAAGCGTGCGGCAAAGTTTCTTTGATGCGCCAGGTGGCATGAATAAAATCTAAGCCATAATTATTGTGTTCTTCAATCCCTGTGGCAACAGCAAAAATGTTTGGATCAAAAATAATATCTTCTGCGGGGAAATCAGCTTTATTCACTAATAAATCATAGCAACGCGTACAAATTTCAACTTTGCGATCGGCTGTATCTGCTTGCCCTGTTTCATCGAATGCCATGACAATGACAGCTGCGCCATAGCGTTTCGCTAATTTTGCTTTTTCAAGAAATGCTGCTTCACCATCTTTTAAACTGATGGAATTGATGACGCCTTTGCCTTGTATGCATTGCAAGCCTTTTTCAATCACTGACCATTTTGATGAATCGATCATGACAGGTACGCGCGAGATATCAGGTTCCGCAGCGATCAGGTTTAAAAATTTCACCATGGCGGCTTCAGAATCTAACATGCCTTCATCCATGTTGACGTCAATGATTTGTGCGCCATTGATGACTTGATCGCGTGCAACATTTAAAGCAGTGGTATAATCTTCGTTGCGAATCAATTCTGCGAAACGAATAGAGCCTGTGACATTGGTGCGTTCGCCCACATTCACAAATAAAGAAGTCTCATCAATAATAAGAGGTTCTAAACCGCTTAAGCGGCATGCTTTAGGTATGGTTGGTATGGGGCGGGGTGGAATGGCTTTGACGGTTTCAGCAAGGGCTTGAATATGTTTGGGTGTGGTGCCACAACAACCCCCTACAATATTGATAAAACCACTTTGTGCGAATTCATGGATGATTTCAGCCATCTCTGCAGGTGTTTCATCATATTCACCAAATGCATTCGGTAAGCCCGCATTTGCGTGCATGCTGATAAAAGTATCTGCAATTTTTGATAATTCTAATATGTAAGGACGCATTGCAGTTGCGCCTAACGCGCAATTTAATCCAATGCTAAATGGTTTGGCATGACGTACAGAATGCCAGAATGCTGCTGTGGTTTGTCCTGAGAGCGTTCTGCCACTGGCATCTGTGATAGTGCCAGAAATCATGACAGGGAGTGATATATTATGATCCGCAAAAAATTGATCAATGGCAAAAATCGCAGCTTTACAATTCAAGGTATCGAAAATGGTTTCTATCATGATGATGTGTGCACCACCATCAATTAATCCGCGGATAGCATCAGTGTAAGCATGAACTAACTCATCATAAGAAACATTACGAAATCCAGGATCATTTACATCCGGTGAGAGTGAAGCAGTACGATTAGTCGGGCCTAAAATACCAATTACAAAACGCGGTTTTTCCGGCGTTTTTGCTGTCATGTCGTCGGCAGCTTGGCGTGCCAATTTTGCGGCAGCGACATTGAATTCATAAGCCAGTTCTGACATGTGATAGTCAGCTAAAGCGATGGCGGTGGAATTAAAACTATTGGTTTCAATAAAATCTGCACCCGCGGCTAAATAAGCGGTGTGAATATCATAAATAATTTTGGGTTGTGTGAGGCAGAGTAAATCATTATTGCCTTTTAAATCGTGGGGAAAATCTCGGAAGCGTTCACCGCGATAATCACTTTCTTGCAATTGATACCCTTGTATCATGGTGCCCATGCCACCATCGAGGATAAAAATGCGTTGTTTGAATTGTTCGGTGAGGTAGGTTGAGAGATTGTCTTTAAACATAGTGTTGAACCAACGGTGTTGTTGTATCACTCATATTTCCTCTCTCCTGCAAGCAGGAGAGAGGAAGAGTATTTTAGTAGCGGTAATGTTCTGGTTTATAAGGACCATTCACATTAACGTTCAAATAGGCAGCTTGATCTTTCGTCAACTCAGTTAAGTTAACGCCTAATTTTTTCAGATGTAAGCGAGCAACCATTTCATCTAATTGTTTAGGTAACACATGCACGCCTAATGGATATTTATCTGCATGTTGCCATAGTTCTAGCTGAGCTAAAACTTGGTTGGTGAAAGAAGAAGACATCACGAAACTAGGATGACCTGTTCCGCACCCTAAGTTAACCAAGCGTCCTTCAGCTAACACAATAATGCGTTTGCCATCTGGGAAAATAACATGGTCTACTTGTGGCTTGATGTTTTCCCATTCGTATTTTTTCAATGAAGCAATATCAATTTCTGAATCGAAATGCCCAATGTTACAAATGATTGTTTGGTTTTGCATGGCTTTCATGTGGTCATGGGTAATGACACCGCAGTTACCGGTTGCTGTTACAAAAATATTGGCTTGAGACGCTGCCTGCTCCATTGTCACAACGCGATATCCTTCCATTGCTGCTTGCAATGCGCAGATAGGATCAATTTCTGTGACCCAAACGGTTGCGCCTAAGCCACGTAAAGATTGTGCGCAACCTTTACCTACGTCTCCGTAACCACAAACTACAGCAATTTTACCCGCGATCATCACGTCTGTTGCGCGTTTGATACCATCGACTAAGGATTCACGGCAACCATATAAATTATCGAACTTAGATTTTGTCACGCTATCGTTCACGTTAATTGCAGGCACTTTAAGTTGTCCCGCTTTATGCATTTCATAAAGACGATGAACACCAGTTGTTGTTTCTTCAGTGATACCTTTGACATTTTTTAATAAGTTTGGATATTTCTCGTGTAATACGACAGTTAAATCGCCGCCATCATCCAAAATTATGTTAGGTTCCCAGCTAGGATTGCCGATAATGGATTGTTCTACGCACCACCAATATTCTTCTTCTGTTTCACCTTTCCAAGCAAAAACAGGGATGCCTGCTTTAGCGATAGCAGCGGCCGCATGATCTTGTGTTGAAAAAATATTGCAAGAAGACCAGCGTACTTCAGCGCCTAAATCAATTAAGGTTTCGATTAACACTGCTGTTTGCACAGTCATGTGTAAGCAACCAATAATGCGCGCGCCTTTTAATGGATGTTTTCCTTTGTAGGTTTCGCGTAATGCCATCAATCCTGGCATTTCTGTTTCAGCGATGCGAATTTCTTTGCGTCCCCAATCCGCGAGAGAGAGGTCAGCTACTTTGTAATCAGCTTTCGCTGCGGTTACTTTTGTTTGTGCAATCATATTGAATTCCTTTCAGTTGTTATAGTTTAGCTGCTTTACGTAAAACATCAGCTTTGTCTGTTTTTTCCCAGCTCACATTCAAATCATCACGGCCAAAATGTCCATAGCTCGCTGTTTGACGATATTGAGGTTTCATCAAATCTAACATTTTGATAATGCCATAAGGACGTAAGTCAAAATGTTCGCGTATCAGCGGGATGATTTCATGGTGCGGAATTTTTCCCGTGCCAAATGTGTCAACGTGAATAGAAGTCGGTTCTGCGACACCGATTGCGTATGAAATCTGAATTTCACAACGATCAGCAATGCCAGCGGCAACGATATTCTTCGCAACATATCGACACGCATAAGCAGCAGAGCGGTCTACTTTAGAAGGATCTTTTCCAGAGAAGCAACCGCCGCCATGACGTGCCATGCCGCCGTATGTGTCTACAATAATTTTACGTCCGGTTAGGCCGCAGTCACCTAATGGTCCACCGATGACGAATCGTCCGGTTGGGTTCACTAAATACTTGGTATTTTTATCTAACCATTCTTCAGGCAGCGTTGGTTTGATGATTTCTTCAATGACTGCATGCGTTAAATCATTATGGCTGATGTCAGGGGAATGTTGGGTAGACAATACAACTGTCTGGATGCCGACAGGCTTACTGTTCAAGTATCGGAACGTAATCTGACTTTTTGCATCGGGACGTAACCATGGCAGTTTGCCTTGTTTACGTAATTGCGCTTGGCGTTTGACTAATTCATGCGCATAAAAAATGGGAGCAGGCATTAAGCCACTGGTTTCACGGGACGCATAACCAAACATTAAGCCTTGGTCGCCAGCGCCTTGATCTTCATTTCTATCTCTATCGACACCTTGGGCGATATCTACAGATTGTTTGCCTATCGCAGACATGACCGCACAGGATTCCCAATCAAAGCCCATCTCTGAGCTGTTGTAGCCGATATCACGGATCACGTTGCGGGTGATTTGTTCAACATCAACCCAGGCGGATGTGGTAACTTCTCCACCAACCAATACCATGCCGGTTTTGACGAAGGTTTCACACGCGACACGGGCGCGTTTATCTTGCTCTAACATAGAGTCCAAAATCGCATCGGAAATCTGGTCGGCGATTTTATCAGGGTGACCTTCTGAGACAGATTCAGAGGTGAAAAGATATTCTTGTTGCATTAATGATCCCTCACGGTAGGTATGTAAACGCGCAATGATACTATGTTTTTTATAGAGAAGAAAATTTATTTAGGTGAATTATCGGTTACTGTCATCCTTGCAGCTACCTCTTGTCATCCCCGCGCAGGCGGGGATCCATTATTGTGTAGTGTTCTTACATGCAGTGCTATGTTTTGCAACCACTATTTAGTTAAGCTATTGATTTTAATAATTAATTTTACAAATGTAAGCCTAAGATATTTTTCATCGTAAAAAATATTTCTCATTCTCTTTATTTCACCACATTTAATAAATGACCTGTCATCAGTGTTGGTGATACCTCGAGAGTGCCTGGGTTTGCATCCAGCTAACACACTCACTTAATCATAGCTAAAAAGTTTTCGCCTCGTTTCGTCTACTTTGGACTGCATATCCGGAGATAGCGTGGGAGGTGCAAAAAAAGTTGTCTTTTGATTTTCTGCGAGGAGTGCCACCTGCTGAGTGAGAAGGGTCACTTGTGCTTCTAAAGCAGCGACACGCTTTTGTTCCGCAACAGTTACTGTTGTTGGCTTACCAGTGTGTGATGGCATCTGTATCTGCGCTTGATTGCCACTAGCTGAGATGACGCCGCCTTCTTCTAATTCTGTCTTTAATTTTTCTAATTGCGCTTTCATTTGCTTTACTTCAAGTTTACTAGGGCCTTCTGAGCCTTTTTGTTTGAGCTGTTCTATTTGTTCCATTTGTTCACGAACAGCGGCTAATTCTTCTTCTTGTTTTTTGAGTTTGTTTTGCAATGCATTGATTTTTTCTTCTTGCTCTTTATTCTGTTGCGCTGTCAGAGTAGAAGGCGTCACAGTGTTGCTTATCGACCCACTAATCTGCATTTGCTGTAAATTCAATTGAACTTGTGTGTGATTGCTCGACAATTTTAGGGTGGTTGAAATCGCGGTTGTCGAGTTAATTGTTGTTAGGTTGGTAGGCTGTGTCGATGGACAAGGAATAATAAAATTAGCGCCGATCACGACCGCAATGACCTTCTCTAAATCTGCTAATGTTGGATGAGGCTTTAACTCTTCTTTCATAATAGCACTAATAATTTTTTGACAATCCTCTGATGCTTTTTCACGAATAACGTTATCAATGTCATTGACTGTTATTTTATTTTTAATTGTTTTTAATCCATTCAAAACACGGCGAAATGTGCCGGCTTTTTTCGTCATGAGAGTCTGAATAGCTTTAGTTTGATTCAGTGTTAATTGTCGAGCGAATGCTTCTATCATGGTATCGCTGTGGATAATACCATTAAAATAATTTGCCATTCTGTTCACGCCGAATTTTTTATCGCGCTTACTCCAAAACTTAATACCTGATGTGACAATATCTTTCAGCAACGCAGCACCAGGAAAAGCGAGATATTCAGCTCCTTTGTCGAGTATTTCTGGGATATAATCAATTGGGGTCATGTCGGCATTATCTACTTTGCCGCTATGAATTGTCTTGCACGCTAACCAAACATCCGTGAAAGTTGTGATGAAAACATAATAATAATCGCTAAGTTTGTCATCTGCTAAAATAAGCTTTCGTTGATGCTCGGCTTGCATGGCATCATGTTCTTTTTCGATGATATTCTTTAATTCATCTGCTTTACCTTGTAAGGTTTTTAAGGCAACACCATCTACTTGAGACATTGCTTTTGTTAAAGCAACAAGTTCCGATTGAGAAAGAGTTATCGTCTGCTCATGATCATTTTTTTTGTCTTCGCTGGTTAAAGTGATTAGCTTATTGAGTGTCGCGAGGTTGAAGGTTTTGTCTAGTGTAGACTCAGTGGGATTAGTTGGAACATGGCTGTTATTACTTAGCACTGTTTTTTCTTTCTGAGCAAGGGTAATGATTTTTTGCTCGGTTTGTTTTGGTTGTATTGGAAGAGGCGGTGGTGAGAAAGGTAGTGTACGTTGAGATGCAATGGATAATTGTTGGAATGGTTTTAATGTTTGATTGATGTTAGTTGTTGATGCGGTAGGAGTAAGGCGGCGAAGGCCGATGTCCCATAGTTTTATGAATCTATCGTAAGAGCCACTAAACACTCGTCCATCGGGAAGCAGGAGGAGAGAGCAAATACCGTCACTATGTCCGCTTAAGGTTTTGATGCATTGTCTGCTTTGAATATCCCAGAGCTTGATGGT
>CAJCIZ010000017.1 GCA_903970525.1 Myxococcales bacterium
CATAAACATGTAAAAATATGGTTTAGTGATGATGAAAACGTTTTCATGAATGATGAGAATCAGCTTAGGCTGGTTCGATTACGCAGTAAAAATCCGAATGACACTATCTGTTTAGTCTACTCCAGGCGTTTTTTGTCCGAAGCGGCGTGCAAGCAATTATCTGCTTTTTGTGAGATTCATCATATTATTCCCTTGTCGATAGAACATGATATTGAACCTAATCTGGTTACTTCAGCAGAAAAAGAGCTCATGCAAATTGCGCATATGGAATTACAAGCTACTCGAGCAGATGCGGGCGGTAACTTAGCATCTGTAAGTGACATTATGCGTCTATTATCGCCCGTTTATAAAAAGGGAACTTATAGTGATTCAGATGTCTTTAACATCGACACTAGCGGATTACCCGAGGTTATTGCTGTTGCAGCGCCAATGATTGCTAATATTGGAAGTGCAAGACTAGCTGGCACGGAAGCAGGAATATTCGCTCATCTAGGTAATATTGAGTCAATTGGTTATGATGAAACACCAGAGGTTTTAATTCCCAATACGGATATTCTAGCTATTCCAGAAGTCGATAGCTCTGCATCTCTAGAAGAGCAAAAAATGTCGCACGAAAATCAAGACAAGATGATAAATGACTATCAACAGAAAATAATCGCTAGCTATCGTGATGTAAAAGCACAATTACAAACATTAATTCTTCATGATCAAAGTGAGTATAAATTACATGCTGATGGATTTTATCGCGATCATGAGAAAATAAAAGTACAAGCTATTATTGATAATGTTCCTGGAAATACCCCGATAGAACTCCGAAAGAACTTAAAAATAGTGGAACAAGATGTAAATAATGCAGTGAAAAAAGAGCTTCTCATGATGGCAACTAATAGGCCTGTGCTTAAACAAATATTTGAGCAAGCTTATAATGAAGACTTTGATCAGATGATAGCTGAAAACAAAACAGAAGCAATGATAAGGTTTTATGCTGAGCTTATTAGAAGCATCTCCGCTCAATTAAGCAATGGTGCCGAACTTCCTGAAAGTATGCAAGCCATGCTGGAAATTGAAGATGACACAGAGTTTTGTAAAAAAATGATAGCACGGACATATGCTGAGAAGTACAGATATACCGTGATGTGGACGACAGGGCCAAAGGTGTTCCAATCCTGTTTCGAAAACATGATTGTTCCCTCGAATAAGGTAGGAGCTGAGTTATGGCCTTACTCGTTCCTCTGTTATGTAGAGGGTGATGAAACTAAGTTTAGCTCAGCTAACAGTTGTGATTTTCACATGGGTCCAGTCGAGTTTGCAAAAAGAGTCTATTCAGAGACAGAACGAGCAAATGATGCATCATGGACAGCAGAAGGTAGCAAGGCAAGTAAAATGCGTGAGAAAAAAATGCATTCAGATGTCTCAGTTCTTCAAAGATTGTGGTTCTTGAGAAAAGGAAAGCGTGCAAAAAGAGCTATCGCATCATCGGATGAAGGTGATCTGAAGTCACAGAGTGCTGACAGTCACAGCGCTTACTCTAGCGATATGCGGCTGAAGTAAGTATCCATGGATTAGACGAGCTTTGATTCTGTCCCACCTATGGTGGGCGATACTGGGATCGAACCAGTGACCCCTACCGTGTGAAGGTAGTGCTCTCCCGCTGAGCTAATCGCCCGAGATTTTGAATTGTATTTGTCCGGGCTTTCTAGGTCAATCTGTCTTTGCCTTGAGGGCCTCTCCTGGTACAATAACGCTCATTTTTTTCATCAGGTAAGGCAATCATGACAGTTCGCACCCGTTTTGCTCCTAGTCCTACAGGGTATTTGCACGTTGGTAGCGCTCGTACGGCGCTGTATAGCTGGCTTTATGCTAGAAAAATGCAGGGCATTTTTATTTTACGTATTGAAGATACGGATGCAGAGCGTTCAACGCAAGAATCCGTGCAAGCTATTTTTGATGGGATGCAATGGTTGAATTTAGGGTATGACGAAGGTCCTTTTTATCAAACCAAACGGTATGACCGTTATCGCGAAGTCGCAGACCAACTCTTAAAAGAAGATAAAGCGTATCGCTGTTATTGCACTAAAGAAAGATTAGAAGCCTTGCGTGCAGAGCAAACTGAAAAAAAAGAAAAACCCCGTTACGATGGTTTTTGTCGTAATCGTCAAGATCATCCGAATACACCTTCTGTAATTCGTTTCAAAAATCCACAAGGCGGTGTTGTAGAATTTGATGATTTGGTTTTCGGAAAATTGGTTTTCAACAATCAAGAATTAGATGATTTGATTATTGTGCGTAGTGATAATGCGCCTACTTATAATTTCACCGTTGTCGTGGATGATTGGGAAATGAAAATCACGCACGTCATTCGGGGTGATGATCATATTAATAATACGCCACGGCAGATTAATATTCTGCGTGCTTTAGGTGTGACACCGCCTTTATATGCGCATTTACCGATGATTTTAGGCAGTGATGGCAAGCGTCTTTCAAAACGTCATGGTGCGGTGAGTGTGATGCAATATCGTGAAGAGGGATTTTTACCTGAAGCGTTATTAAATTATTTAGTTCGCTTAGGCTGGTCGCATGGTGATCAAGAAATTTTTTCGATAGAAGAATTAGTGAAGTTATTTGAGGTCAAAGATGTTAATCGCTCACCTGCGGCTTTCAATCCTGAAAAATTATTATGGTTGAATCATCATTACATTAAAACCAGTCCGCCAGAACATGTTGCAGCAGAACTGGCTTGGCACATGCAGAGATTGGGTATAGATGTCTCGAATGGTCCTGCTTTAACAGAATTAATTCCTGCTATGGCAGAGCGCGCGAAGACATTGAAAGAGATGGCAGAGAAGAGCACTTATTTGTATGGCGATGTGCAATATAACGATGAAGCAGTGAGTCAGCATTTGTCTGCGGAAGCGGTGCCTGTTTTGGCGGCGATTCAGGCAGGGTTAAGCGCGTTAAAGGATTGGCAGAAAGAAGCGATACATGAAGTGATACAGCAAGTAGGGGAGACGTTGGCTTTGAAATTGGGCAAGATCGCCCAGCCTATCCGCGTTGCGGTATCGGGCAATACTATGTCACCACCGATTGATATTACCTTATTTCTACTGGGCAGAGCGCGTACGTTAGAGCGTTTGGCTGTGGCGCAGGGATTGGCGGAAAAATCCGAGGCATCCCGGCAATAAATAGTTCAATAAAGAGGAAAATGTTAGGTTGACAAATCAGGCCTAGCTGCCTAGAATCGCTGCTCTATTGTTGTGCCTATCTATAGACTCGACAGTAGTGAGAGTGGCGCCCACATTTGGGGCTATAGCTCAGCTGGGAGAGCGCTTGCATGGCATGCAAGAGGTCGGCGGTTCGATCCCGCCTAGCTCCACCATAAGAGGTCAAGACATTCCCTCTTTCATCAAAACCAAAATGTCCCCATCGTCTAGAGGCCTAGGACATCGCCCTTTCACGGCGGTAACAGGGGTTCGAATCCCCTTGGGGACGCCATATTAATCAATGAGTTACAAATTGCAGCGTTTGTATTTTGAAGAAGATCGGTAAATTATCGGTAATAAACCAGTATTTTTAAGCCAGTGTATTTGTACATATATATTTATTGTGGCTCATATTTGAATTCTTAGAAGTTATGTTATAATTTATGTGAATCATCCCAAGGGGGTTAGCCTCCTTGGACCCGGTTAGCCAGTGCTGCCGGGTTTTTTCATTTTTGGAGCTCTAAAATTTCATATGGAACGGAAGCGTGTTAAATGTTTTGTTGATGGTTTTAATTTATATCATGCTGTAGACGATTTAAAAGTTAATCATCTCAAGTGGCTCAACCTCCGTAAACTCACTGAAGCATTTATTAAACCTACCCAAGAAGTGCTTGAGTCTGTTTACTATTTTTCTGCGTATCCAACTTGGCTTGAAGGTTCTTATAGACGTCATCAGACTTATGTAAAAGCG
>CAJCIZ010000018.1 GCA_903970525.1 Myxococcales bacterium
TTGCCGCCTTTGAAGCGGAAAAAGATCGGATAAAGGTGCCCCAGAAAAGCGCAGAGCGCGATCAAGGTGAGATCGAGTTCGTTAAAGCCATAGAGTTTAGCGGCGAGCACGGGGATAAAGCCCTTGAGCATATCGCCCAGCAGGGTAAAGACCGCAGCCTTTTTGCCGCCCAGGCGTAAAACATTGGTGGCGCCCGGATTTTGGGAGCCCTGGGTGCGAGGGTCGTCAAAGCCCATCAATTTGCATACGATAACAGCACTGGACAGCGAACCCATGAGGTAGGCGATCAAGCAGGCGATAAATAGTTCAGTCGGAAACATTAAATTATCCTTGGTTAACTCAGTGAAAATGCAAGCTGATATGCTAAGATAATAAAAATCCGTTAAAAAGTGTCCTTACAGTAAGTTAGCTTAAAATACAGTACAAGATACACACAAATCAATCGTTTCCGTTAACTCCATGAGCTGTTCTCTTAAAAAACGTAATAGTACATTGTGTACTATTATTTTATAGGCTACTTTAATTTGGATTTTTGACAACCTATCCTGAAAAGGGAATGCAAATGAGTTATGGCAATGAACTGCCAAAAGTAATTGATAAAACCCAAGCAGATATTGATGCTGCTATCGCTGCTATTCAAACCTGTGAATTGCCCAGCGCCACCAAGGATTTTGCTATTTCTTGCATCCGTCTTGCAGTTTGGCTACCTAAGGCGCTGTTAGAACAGAAAATAAAACTATCCAATTTGCGCAAGCTGATCTTTGGTCAAGGAAAGAAAATTTCAAGGAAAACAACCAATGGAAATACTGTTGCAAGAGAAAACCCAGAATCCAAGCCACTAGCTTATGACGATGCATCCCTATTGCCTTCCGAAAAAGAAATAGTCACAGTGACTAGTCGTGTAGAGCCGCCAGGTCATGGTCGTTTACCACATTCTGCTTATAAAAATACTATCGAACACACGCTGGCAATATCGGAATTGAAATCGGGGGATTTATGCCCCGAACATTGTGGCGGAAGATTATACCATAATGAGCCTGGCATATTAGTGCGCGTTAAAGGGCAGAACTTGGCGGCTGTTCACAAATATTGGGTTGAGAAACTCCGATGCGCCTCCTGCGGTCACCTTGTATCAGCAAGCATACCTGATCACGTTGGCAAGGAAAAATATGATGCGGCATTTAAGGCCATATTGGTGCTACAAAAATATTATGTGGCAGTTCCATTCTATCGCCAAGCCTATTTTCAATCATTATTGGAAATGCCATTGCCAGTATCTACGCAGTGGCAACTCATCGAAGAAGTGGCTAGTGTTGCTATAGATATTTTCCAAGTATTGGAACTCAGGGCGGCAAACGGCAAGCTTGTGCATAACGATGATAGCCATGTCAAAATCACAGATTTAATCAGACACAATCGAAATAATCCGGATAAAGTCCGTACCGGCATGTTCACAACGGGTATTATTTCGCGCACAGATGAACGGGATATTGCCTTATTTTATAATAGTACGCTCCATGCAGGTGAAAACCTAAATCGACTTCTTAAAAAACGAGATGCAAAGATTGGGCCCGTGATTCAAATGTGTGATGCCTTAAGCAGGAACGTTCCCACTACATTTCAAACTATTCTTTGCAAATGTTTAAGTCATGGGCTTCGCAAGTTTGACGACCTAAAAGAGTTTTATCCTGAGCCCTGCCTACATATCATCAAGGAAATTTCATTAGTATATGAAAACGATGAAAAAACAAAGGGGTTAGATAAAGAAGTTAGGCTGGCTTATCATCGGGAATACAGCTCGCCTATCATGGAAAAACTCCATGAATATATCACGTACCAAATGGAATCAAAGCAGGTAGAGCCAAATGATTCGCTTGGGAAGGCTATGCGTTATATGTTAAAGCACTGGCCTGGGTTAACCCAATTCCTCCGGATCGCTGGTGCGCCCCTTGATAACAATATACTAGAGCGTGCATTAAAAATCCCCATTCGCGGGAGACGTACTTGGCTATTTTACAAAACCCAGTACGGCGCCATGATTGGCGGGATACTAACGAGCGTCATTTATACTTGCGCTATGGCAGGTGTCAATCCCTTGACTTACCTGACCATATTACAAGAATACAAAAACCAAGTTGTTAAAGAGCCGGAGCACTGGTTACCCTGGAATTATCAGGATAATTTATCGCCCCATCTATCATCGGCAGCATGACCTATTTTCAAAGGCCGCCAATCTTGGGGGATTGCTGCTTTTGTAGGATCCCCTTGTGCCAACAATATTTGAAATTCGCTTGCGCGAAGCGTAACAGATTTTGAAAGACCACCTGGCCACCAAGCTAATTTACCTTGAGAAAACCTTTTCTGGCATAGCCAAAATCCACTAGCATCATAAACAAGCAGTTTCACGGAAGTTCGGGCTCGATTCGCAAAAGCGAAAATGGTGCCACTAAATGGGTCGCTCATGAGATGTTGCTGGCATACAGCTTTTAGCCCGTCAATCCCGACACGAAAATCAATGGGTTCAACAGCTAATAACAATCGATGTTGTGGTGTCACTTGCAGCATATCAGAGCCCCATAAAATGATTTATAACCTTGGCCAATGAGCTAATTGGTAATTCACTTATTTTTAATATTCCACCATGATGGCGAAGAATCTCAATGGAGCAGGTAGATTTTTCATCGCCTGAATCAAATAAGAAGGACTCAGGCCTTTCACTATTGTGAATTGATGAATGGGCTTCGACGAAGGAAATATCTGACTTGCTCCTATGTCTTATAGAAAATAGGCTGGGATTAATTCTTAATGTTTTTGCAATTTTTATCGAGGGATATCGACCAAACAATGACTGAACTTCTGCCCTCAACGAATCCGGGGTGCGACAGCGCTTTTCCCGGGTTGCTCGCCAATGGTCAAAATGCTTTTTTACTTCATTTAAAGTTAAATTTTCATCGGGTGTTATGGATTGGTGCATCAGCCCAGCCTCCAGAATGCGGTTCTAAAGGCTACAAGCTTAGAGTTTAATGGGTGTATTTGTCACGCAGGCTTGCCGAAAGGTTACGGATTTTTAATTTATTAATACTCAGTTTTTGACCTTCGGTTAGTTTTTCTTCGCTATTCTCAGGTATTTTTTCCCTTTCTTTGTGCGCAACAAAATAAATGAATTTCTTATCAGGATCTACGCTGACGAAGTAGCCTTTTGCTTTCATTGCTTTTGAGCGTTTTGGACTAATAGTGGGAGAAGATAGCATAATTTGTTCTCGATACAAGATTGAAATAAGTGGCTAGGATTATATATTATGGGCTAGAAAAATAAATCACGATTTCTACCAAAGATATGGAAAAATTTAATCTATTCTTTTAACAAATGTATAAGTTACTTTCTAAATTGTGTTGAAATGAATGGAGTGGCAGACAGGCAAGAAGCAACTTTGCCATTTTCACCAGATGAGCAACAGATAGCAATAGTGTAGATGATTCATGGTTTTTACATTCTTATTCTTTGTATTAAAAAATTACTAAATTATTTTTCTGTAATCATATTTTTATAACTGATACATCAAATGTGTACTGGAAGGCTCACATAAAATGGCAAAGAGCGCTTACTTATTCTTGATGATCTGTTCCAGCAAACGATATATTTGCCCGACAAGATAAAATGGTATAGACATCAACTGATAAGCTACAGCGTTCCCCGACTGATCTTTTACTTTCACATTTGTTTCACTCGGAATGTCAGAATTAATACGAATCGCTATGGAAGATTTTTTCATTCCCATAAATAGATGTAATGACTTTAAACCACCTGTACTACCCGCCTTAACTTCAATAGGTATTACCTTACTTCCGTATTGAATTACATAATCAATTTCAGCACTCGATCCTTTCTCATTACGAATCCAATAGTATAATGCAGGTTCAATATAGGGGGGATTAACCGTTCTTAATAATTGACCAACAACTTGTTCAGCAATTCCACCATTATTAATCATAGTAATTTCACTTGCTGCATTAATTTGATTTAAGCCTAAACCTAACGCCACACTACATAGCCCTGTATCTAGAAAAATTTCTTTAAAATACTTTTCATTTATTTCAGCAGCCAATGGAATACCATTTGCCGCACAACTCCACACAGAGTGACAAATCCTAGCCTTTCCCAATAGATTTAAAACGTTTTTGATTGTATTCGGCTGCACTGCTGCATTGACTTGACTGAATACAAATTTTTCACCGAGCATTTTTGGTGTTGCCATCATGACTTCGTCTAGTCTTTCTATTGCGATACGTCCTTTAAACTTAGCGAAATCGTCACGGTATGTTGCTAACAAATCATTCTGCACTCTATTCACACTATTAAGTGAACCCTCAGTAATCCAATTTACAACTGCAGCAGGCAAGCCCCCCACAACAAGGTATTCCTTAAATATCATTGTTAGTTGTTCATGAATCGCAATCGGTACTTCATTATTTAAGTCATACGAATTCAAATAGCTCACAAGGGATCGCTTATCATTTGCTAATAGAAATTCCTCAAATGATAAAGGCTCTAAGTGCATATAACTAATACGCCCTACTGGCATACTGAATGAGTGATCTGTTAGAACAAACTCTAATAACGAACCAGCAGCCACTACAGGTAATTGAGGCATATCTTCAGCAAACCAACGCAGCTTACTTAATAGTTTTGGCTCTGATTGAATTTCATCTAAAAACAATAAACAATTATCAGGATTTATCTTTTCTTTATGAATAGTGCTGAGATTTAATAAAATTTGCTTCGGATCATTGGGTGCAAAAAGACTTACATAGGAGGGATTCTTTTCGAAGTTGAGCTCAACTAATTGTTTTCCGCATTCTTTAGCAAAATGCCTTATTAGCCAAGTTTTACCAACCTGTCTTGCGCCTCGCAAGACCAAAGGCTTACGGTCTGCGGAGGATAGCCACGTTTTTAGGTAACTTAATGCCGTTCTTTCCATGCTCTGCTCCAATAATGGCATAAGGCTTAGTGATAGTATTATATGACATTGCACCATTAAGTCAAAGAAAGAGACGGCTGTTTTTTTAAGCAGCATTAAAAAAGAGACGGTTGTTTTTTATAGTAGAGTTAAAAAAGACGGGGTTCATTACCCATTAAATTTTATATTTTTGTTTTATTTCAATGAGATAGAAAATTTAAAGATTAATTAGAGGAACTATTAGTAAAAGAAACCGAGTTATTATCACTCTTGTGCTCGAGACCCTCGGTGACTGACTGTTTTTGATCCTTGGCAAATCATTCTAAAAGTATCACCGTTATACTTATATCAATTACCTTACCATAGGTTAATCTACCGCTTAAACATATTCATCCAGAAAACCTAACTGCAGTTTTAATATTAAACTCCCTTCTCTTTTTACCTTGCATTGATTATCCGAATTAAATGCTATTTATTCAGTATTTTTCAATATCTTACATGTACAGGCGCCCACCACAATATTTTCCAAAAAATAACCTATACTACTTATA
>CAJCIZ010000019.1 GCA_903970525.1 Myxococcales bacterium
CTATCCTTATTTCAATAATTATTCCACTTGGCCGGGACCGAATAGCAATACATTTACTGCTTATGTCTTACGACATATCCCAGCGCTACATGTTACTATGCCCGCCAATGCGATCGGCAAAGATTACTTCGGCGGCGCCTCTTTTTTTGCACCGGCTGTAAGCCACACGGGCTATCAAGTTTCTTTATGGGGTGTGCTAGGTCTCACGCTGGCTAAACAAGAGGGATTAGAAATTAACTTCCTAGGCGCGACCTATGGGATTAACCCCTTCAACTTATCGATCAAATTACCTGGCTTTGGCGAACTGTCCCTGCGACACCTGTCTGCGAGTAGCAACCAAAATCAATCTCCGTTATCATAAGCCACTATGATTAAGCACAACGCCTCACAACCTATTGGTATTTTTGACAGCGGCATCGGTGGTCTCACCGTTGCGCAAGCTGTAGTCACGCATTTGCCGCACGAAAACATTATATATTTCGGTGATACAGCGCATTTGCCGTATGGCGATAAGTCTGCAACAACTATTCAAGCTTATTCGGTTAAAATCGCTCACATGCTGCTGCAACAACAATGCAAATTAATCTTAATCGCTTGTTATTCTGCTTCTACCGCAGCCTATGAGTTAGTGAAAGAATATGTTGGCACGAAAGCCATCGTCATGGACGTCATTGACCCTGTCATCCATCATCTTCGCGATCACAATACACACAAAAATATAGGCTTGATTGGCACACGTCAAACCATTAACTCCAATCTCTACAAGAAGAAAATTGATAATTTAAATCGAGGCATCAACCTTTCCGCGCGCGCGACCAATTTATTAGCCTCTGCCATTGAAGAATTTGGTAACAACCAAGTCATAGACAGTTTACTCAAAGAATATTTATCTCACCCTTCTTTGCAAAAATTGGATGCTTTAATTCTTGCTTGCACGCATTACCCAATTATCAAAGAAAAAATTGCCCAGTATTTTAATCATAACATTGAGATCATTGATCCCTCGGATATCGTCGCCGCAGCCGTCAAAACACGATTAGCCAATAATAATTTATTAAATGACAACGGCGTTGGTTCAAAACATTTTTATGTATCAGATTACACAGAATCATTCGCCGCAGGCACAAAACTCTTCTTCAAAGAGGATATTGTTTTAGAACATTATCCATTGTGGGAATGACCCGTAGCCCATGAACTATAGACATCTTTATCACGCGGGTAATTTTACTGATGTTTTCAAACACATTGTGTTGGTCGCACTCATTCAATCTTTACTCAAGAAAGATAATGCGTTTTGTTTCATCGATACGCATGCGGGCATAGGTCTTTATGATTTATTTTCAACTGAAGCACAAAAAACTAAAGAATTTTTGTTAGGGATTGAAAAAATCGCGCAACACGCTAACCCGCCAGAGTTAATCAAAGCCTATTTGGCATGCGTGCGCACAGCAAATAAGTCTTCCGATACCCTGCAATTTTATCCCGGCTCACCCGCGATTGTGGATTATTTTCTGCGTCCTCAAGATCGCATGGTGTTAACAGAATTACATGAAGCGGATTATCTTCAACTCAAAAAGACATTTCCGCATGATAAACAAATCGCGATACACCACCAAGATGGTTATCAAGGATTAAAAGCATTTCTGCCACCGAAAGAACGACGCGGTCTCGTATTAATTGATCCGCCATATGAAAAACCTGATGAGCTTGAAAATTTATTGTCTATCTTACCTGCGGCAGTGAAGCGTTGGGAAACAGGTATTTTTGCGTTGTGGTATCCCATTAAAGAACGTCTTGCGCTGGAGCGTTTCCTGACTTCACTCAAAGCAAAACTGACACGCCCGACCTGCGTCACTGAATTAAGCATCTATGCAGAAAATCTTCCTACGCATTTAAATGGCAGCGGCATGATTATCGTCAATCCACCGTGGCAACTCGATCAGACACTCAAAAATAATCTGCCATGGTTGTGGGAAGCGCTGAGCCCCCATAAACAAGGCAAGATAAAAGTCGAATTGAACTGACAGAACCCCGTCTGACGATATCTCTCGCCAATCTCTTGATCTGCATGGGCTTCTTTTAAACACTTGAATACTCAATGATTTCTCCCAAAATACTCATGAAATCAATAAAAATCATAGTGTTATAACAACCAGCCTCAAAACATATCTGTTCAAAATCTGCTAAACTTGTATTGTAATAGGTCTTAAGACAATGAAAACTCAATCGATCGATGGAGGATTGTCACAATGAAGAAGACTCTCGTAACAATAGTCAGCGTTATGTTAGTCACTAGTCTATTAGGCGCCTGCACACACGATGAAAAACACATGGGTGGCATCATTGGTGGCGGCGTAGTAGGCGGTGTAGTAGGTGGCGCCGTTACAGGCGGTAGCGCAGTCGGCGTAGGTGTTGGCGCAGTAGGTGGCGCTGTTGTAGGACATGAAATGACTAAATAAGTTTAACCCCTAGTTCAAAAGAGCATCTTCATCTTGGATGAAGGTGCTCTTTTTATTTCTCTCTTCCGTGTAACACCGATATAATACCCCTCTATCATCCATTCACACGACAGGATAGCCTTATGTCTCTTCAGCTAGGTGACGCAGCGCCTGATTTTACTTTGCAAAATCATCAAGGTGAAACAATTTCACTACACGATTTGCGCGGGAAAAAAGTCATTTTATATTTTTATCCACGTGACAATACACCAGGCTGCACTAAACAAGCCTGTGATTTTCGTGATGCGCGGAGCGAATTCAACACTCGCGATGCTGTGATTTTAGGCATTTCCAAAGACAGCGTGAAAAGCCACCAAAAATTTAAAGAAAAATATCAGCTGCCATTCCCATTGCTCGCGGATGAATCCGGAGAGGTGTGCATCGCATACGGTGTCATTAACAAAAAAAGTTTGTTTGGCAATACTTTTCTTGGCATACAACGTTCCACTTTTTTGATTGATGAAAACGGTATCATTCGCGCGATTTGGCGCAAAGTGAAAGTCCCAGGCCATGTGCAGAACGTTTTACATGAAGTCACAGAACATGAATAAAGAAGCGACCCAACCTATGAATCAAAAAGTCAAAACAGCTATTACGCCCACACGCGCAGAAGATTACCCCGAGTGGTATCAGCAAGTCATTAAAGCCGCCGAACTTGCAGAAACATCACAAACTCGCGGCTGCATGATTATCAAACCCTGGGGCTATGCAATCTGGGAAAATATTCAGCGCTTCCTAGACGATCAATTCAAAGCAACCGGACATAAAAATGTTTATTTTCCATTGCTGATTCCGGTCAGTTTTTTTGAAAAAGAAGCAGAACATATTGAAGGCTTTGCAAAAGAATGTGCGGTCGTCACTCATACACGATTAGTGACGAATGAAGAAGGACGCTTAGTGCCCGGCAGCCCGCTGGAAGAACCTTATGTTATCCGTCCCACGTCAGAAACGATTATTGGTGAAGCTTTTTCACGCTGGATACAATCTTATCGAGATTTACCTTTGCTCATCAATCAATGGGCCAACGTCATGCGCTGGGAAATGCGCACACGCATGTTTTTACGTACGTCTGAATTTTTATGGCAAGAAGGTCACACTGCTCACGCCAGTGAAGCAGACGCACGTGAAGAAACCTTAAAAATTCTCGAGCTTTATACGCGCTTTGCATATGACTACTTAGCGATGCCCGTCATCAAAGGTGAAAAAACAGAAAGCGAACGCTTTCCAGGTGCTGTGAACACGTATTGTCTTGAAGCCATGATGCAAGATAAAAAAGCGCTGCAAGCAGGAACCTCTCATTATTTAGGCCAAAACTTTTCGCACGGCTTTAACATCAAATTTTTAAACGCGAGCGGCAAAGAAGAATTTGCTTATACCACTTCCTGGGGTGTGACAACGCGCTTAATTGGCGGAGTCATTATGACGCATAGTGACGACAATGGTTTTGTTGCACCTCCCAAAATCGCACCTACTCATGTTGTTATTCTGCCTATTCTGCACAAGGAAGAACAAAAAGCTGAAATTCTTTCTTATTGCACAACATTAGCAGAAGACATACGCAAGCTTTCCTATGCAAACCGCAACTTGGTCGTTGAAATTGACCAACGCGAACTCACTGGTGGTGAAAAAGCCTGGAGCTGGGTGAAAAAAGGCGTACCCATTCGCATTGAAGTCGGCATGAAAGAATGCCAAAACCAATCAGTCTTTGTAGGTCGTCGTGATAAAGAATACAAAGAACGTTTTAGTCAAACACGCGATGAATTTTTATCAACATTGATCACGCAATTAGAAGAAATGCATCAAGGCATGTTGACTCGCGCACAACAATTTCAAAAACAAAACACGAGAGAAATTCACAGCAAAAAAGAATTTTATGAATTCTTCACAGAGAGCGAAGGTGGCTTTGTGTTAGCGCATTGGAATGGTAGCGCGGCAATTGAAGCACAGGTGAAACAAGATTTGAATGTGACGATTCGGTGTATTCCATTATTGGATCATAAACCTGAACCTGGAAAGTGCATATTCAGCGGCGAAAATAGCCCACAGCAAGTGATATTTGCTAAGGCGTATTAAAAACACGGGTAGGTGGTGTAAAATTTTACACCTCGCGATAATACCAGAATTATGGTACTCTGCTTCCCATTTCCACCCCCTTTAAACCACTAGAGGAATGTATCGAGATGAACAACTACACCAAAGATTTAGAATCAACCATCGCCACATTATCCGCAAAAGGAAAAGGCATTTTAGCTGCCGATGAAAGCGCAGGTACTATCACAAAACGTTTTGAGGCACTACACATCTCCTCTACAGAAGACACACGCCGCGCGTATCGCGAATTGCTCGCGACAACACCCGGCATCAGTGAATACATCGCCGGCATCATTCTGTATGAAGAAACTTTAAATCAAAAAGCCAGCAATGGACAATTATTCCCAGAACTACTCAAGAAACTTGGCATTTTACCTGGCATCAAAGTAGACAAAGGACTCGTGTTAATTCCAAACACTGCCGAAGAACAAACCACACAAGGATTAGATGGTTTGAATGAAAGACTGGCTGAGTACAAAGCCAAAGGCGCTTGCTTTGCAAAATGGCGCGCGGTTTATCATATTTCTAACAACACACCGACGGCATTAGCATTGCGTGCGAACGCAGAAGGCTTAGCAACTTATGCTGCGCTCTGCCAAGCAAATGGTATTGTTCCAATTGTTGAACCTGAAATTTTAATTGATGGCGATCACACGATTGAACGTTGCTCGGAAGTCACAGAAAGCGTTTTACACTCAGTGTTTCATGCTTTACACAAACATAAAGTTAAGCTGGAGTGGACGATCTTAAAACCCAGCATGGTCATTCATGGCAACAAATCCACAACAAAAACCACTGCGGAACAAGTCGGCAAAGCAACAGTGACTATTCTACGTCGCACAGTGCCTGCTGCTATACCTACGATTAACTTTTTATCGGGCGGACAAACACCAGAAGACGCGACAGCAAACTTAAATGCCATGAATGTCCTCCCAGGCAATCCATGGAATTTAAGTTATTCTTATGCACGTGCTTTACAAGATTACTGCATGAAAACTTGGAAAGGCGATGCAAAAAATGTCGCTGCCGCGCAAAAAGTATTTCTTGAACGCGCCAAACTAAATAGTTTAGCCAGCGTAGGCAAATACAAAGCATCCATGGAAACAGAAACAACTACTGCATAATGCACAATCCCACCGCATACTGCGGTGGGTTATGCGCAGAATAAAAGGAATCTAAGTCATGACAACCTCAATGACGACTTTGGATGCCAAAGAAAAATTTACTGAAGTCGTGAATCACGTTATCCAAAATAAAGAACGCGTTATTCTCACGCGCCGCGGACAAGCGGTTGCTGCGATTGTTTCTTTAGAAGATTTAGCGTTTTTGGAAGCCACGCAAGACAAACATGATTTACAAGAAGCCATTGACGCATTACAAGAAGCTAAAAATGATGGCACGATCACACTAGAACAACTCAAGCATGAAATAGGCGGACACTAGTGACTAAACCTTACCACCTCAGAATCGCCCCTAGCGCATATCGACAAATCAAAACGCTAGCTGCGAAACAACAGCAAAATATTCTCAAATTAGCGGAAGCCTTGACTGTTAACCCTCGACCACCTGATGTCAAAAAAATTGAAGGTATGATGGGTCTTTATTGTGAAATACTGAGTCCGCATAGGGTTGTTTATAAAATTGAAGATCAAGAAGTTTTGATCTTGCTAATCAAATAAGGCTGGGGTGTTACTCAGGCTATTTAATGACTGGGGTCCTGTCGCTGGAAAAATTTTTTCGTGCTCGCGAGCTCCGCGCGAAAAGGAATTTTCCCAGCGCCACCCCCTATTTTATATTACAAGCAACGCAAACTGATTTTCACCTGAAGGGTGTTTTTATGAGAAATACATCAATAACTACCCAACAAAGAAGAATTGTATTAGCTTCAACATCAAAACCTCGGCAAGCATTATTGCACCGTTTACAAATCGCCTTCGAAATCGCCGCCCCCAACGTAGACGAAACAGCTCTCACAAACGAAACCCCTCTCGCTCTCGTGCAACGCCTAGCTGAAGCCAAAGCTCGCGCCGTCGCAAATAATTTCCCCGATGCCATCATCATAGCCGCTGATCAAGTAGGCGTTTTAGACAATCAAATCCTTGGCAAACCACATACTCATGAAAATGCTGTCAAACAATTACAAAATGCCAGCGGCAAATGCATGCAATTTCTGATTGGACTTTGCGTATTAGACACGCGCGAACAAACGCAACAATTGGTGGTTGAAGAATTTGATGTGATTTATCGTCAATTGACGAAAGCCATGATTGAAAATTATTTGCAAAAAGAACAACCGTTTGAAGCGGCGGGGAGTTGCAAAGCTGAGGGATTGGGTATTGTGTTGATTGAAGA
>CAJCIZ010000020.1 GCA_903970525.1 Myxococcales bacterium
TATACCGCTTATTGAGATGGAGAACGCGCATCTTACTCAGTCCAAAATAGAGAAAGAAAATATTTTAGAAGATGCTAAAACAAAAATAATTACGGATAGTGTATTGGGCCGCACACATGGACAAGATGCGTTTGCAGTCATTCTTGATGATAACAGTATGGAACCTGTTTTTAAAAAAAACGACTTTGTAATTATTGAGCAGAATTTAAAACCCAACCCCGGAGATTTTGTTTTAATTCATATTCCACAAAAAAATAAGAATTGTTTACGACAATATAGTGAATCTTATTCAAACCATTCACTCTTTCAGTTGCTACCACAAAATCAGTTATGGCCTGTTATTGAAGTGACAGATAAAAAGGAAGCGGTGATTTTAGGTAAAATTATTGAGCATCGCCGCTTTTTTGAATAAAGCAATTTATCTTCTAATCGCTAAACAGCATTAAAAATAGGCCTGCCAATTGGTATGCCGGCTCTTCTGCAAGATAGTATAAGCCTTGATTTACTTTCAGCAATACGTTTGTTGTAATACCTAGATAAGATGCTAACTGCATTAAATCCATCTCTCCATAGGTTAAGATAATTTCAAGCAAATATTTTTGTTTGCTCTTCTTACAGTGAAAATCAAAGTTAATCGTGTCTTCGCGTTTAACCATGCAATCCATGGCAACTCCTGTATATGATTTTATGACGTCAGTATCTTGACAAGCACAGATTGAAACATAGACAATGCTGCCAAGTAAACTGATAAATTTCCTTGCGATTTTCCAAGGCAATTTTATTTTTCGGATTATATTTGGGCTGAATAATGGATTTTGATAAATCAATAGTTAAATTTTCATGGCAAGATATCCGAGATAAGTTATATCAAATTGAACCTCGGTTCACAGAGATAGTAGATGGCTTGCAGCCACTTGCTCCTCTGTATATGCTTTCTTTTCCATACGGTGAAATGATTGGCGACGATTTAAGTCAGTTTATCCCGCATGATGATGGAAAAGGTTTTTATCGGCTCACTGACGAAAATGCACCTAGCGATATTGTTAAGCATTTAGGCTATGGAAAAAATAGTGCGCCTTTAGGAATGGTACTCAACAAATCCATAGAGTTTTTTGTTGATTTGCCTCAGAAGGCTCTTACTATTCCGATTCGTATTGCAACAGCTGGAGAGTTTTATAACTTTTCACGCATTCTGAGCATCCCGAGTAACAGAAAACCTTTTGCACCTAATGGATTGTTAAAAGCAACAGCGGGGGCAAGAACGGTATTTTCTCTACCTTATCTTACTTGTCAGACTAGCTTTAATCGGCTTGAAAGCAATATTGGTATGTTAAGCAAATATCCAGTGTCCCAGTACGAACATTTTCAGTTATTTAAAGAAATAACTAATCGCTCTCAAAATAAAGATCAATGGCGCATGCAGCTATTATATTTTTCAGAAGAGTGGGTTGAGAATATCTTAAATAATAAAAAATGGTTTAAATTAAGTTCTTATCTTTATCAATTGGCATGGAAGGCGAGTGATTATAAGCGTAATCAATACTATTACGACATTTCCTATTCTATTATTCAGGAAATGCATAACTGCAGGACTAATCCCTATTTAAATGATACTGCTCGGCACATTTTAGATGTTGCTATTGGTGCGTTTCCGGGTTTATCACCATTGGTTAACGATGAGCTATTGCCTTTAGATACGATTCAATATGCACTGAGTTATTTATATGGGCTTAAAAAACATATGCCTTCTATTATTGGGCCAGAATATTTTGATTATTTGGGTAACAAACCTACTTACTACCCTCTACAATATCCAATTACACGTTCTTTTTCTCCAAAAAACAAAAACTCTATTAGCATGTTGAATCATTTAGGAGAACTTAAAACTATCTTGCAACGTTTTTTGCTAGAAATTAAGCGAGAAGACGGTATATGGTATGACACTATTTTACAAGATGCCGTGCAATCTATACGTATTGACTATATCCATAATAACTACAACCATAAAATCGATCCTATTTCACCTGAAAAAATTATAGAAAGAGACCCTCGGTTTCTTTATGTCAATAAAAAATGTCTCAGAAACAATGATCAGCCTGCAACTGAAGCTAATTTCTTTCGAGGATGCATTGGATTAACAAAAAATATTTAACCGCTATTCAAGATCACAAGAGATTGCTCCGGAGATTTTTTAAGATAAAAGGCAGCTAACAAGGACATTCCTAAAATAATTAGGCCTAAGATTCCACACAAAGACCAGATGGCAGTCATTCCAAAGGTTTCAAGGACATGGGTGCCTGCAAAAGAACCGGCTAAAATGCCTGATGCAAAAATAAATTTATAGCTGCCCATTGCCTTGCCACGGGTTTGTTTAGGCGCGAATTGAAAGCAAAGGTACTGACTTAGAACAGTGGCAATCATTTCCCCCATTGTTCTAATTACGCATAAAGCTAAAATATAATAATAGTTGCTTGAATACATCGCAAAAAACATTCCAGCCCCTAATAATAAGCCTCCCACACCAAGCATCAAGAGTTTGCTGTATTTCACAAATTGTTCAGTAATATAAGGCAAGAATAATACGATCAAAAATGTATTGAGCGTTAATATTGAACTAATTTGACCACTAGTAAAATGACCATCTAAAAAAATTTGGTAACCAATGCGTTGTTGCGCAAAAATACAGCCTAATAAAAATGTCACAAATAAAGCGGTAAAATATACTAATGGATTTGACTGT
>CAJCIZ010000021.1 GCA_903970525.1 Myxococcales bacterium
CATCCGGCATGATTTATTATGATGTTTGCGTGTAACGTTTTCAATGCTTTAATCGAATGTTATTAATTTTTATTGAACTCCATCCTTGGGTGAATCTACATAAGCGCCGGAATCTGTCATTCGCATCTCTAAGCGCTAAGCGACCTTCAGCCAAAAATTCAGCCAACTAATAGCTAATCAATCCGCTTTATATTCTATAATATCTCCTGGTTGACATTCTAAATAGGTGCAAATGCTATCCAATGTACTAAACCGTATAGCCTTGGCTTTACCTGTTTTTAGGATTGATAGGTTTTGTTCGGTGATGCCAACAGCTTCGGCCAGTTCTTTCGAGCGTATTTTCCGTTTTGCTAACATTACATCGACATTAATAATAATCATGGCATCTTCCTTTTATAACAATTAAATTGTTAATTGCTGTTCTTCACGTAAACGACAACCTTCAGCCATAATCCAAGAGATGAGAATAATAATAAATGCAGTCAATATCATGCTAATGTTCGTGCCTGTTACAGTCAACATCAGCGTACGAAGTCCATGAGGATTATGCCATGTCAACACTACACTAATTATACCATTACAAATCACAGAAACAATTTGAGTAATTAATAGTGCATAACCGATTTTTTTAATATAGCTAACGTTTTGTAAAGAAAATACTTCCGACCGTTCATATAGTTTAAATAAGCAAATTAAAAAATATAAAATGCCTTCAATAATAATCACAGGAACAGCGCCAATTAAAAAACCAATGATTTTTGTAGAAAGAGCCAAAGGATGAAGAATTTGTAACCCTTTAGGAACGACATTAATAAAAAAACCTAAATCTCCCGAAACATCGAAGGGTGATGGCGCATATATCCAAGTAAGAGCGTATATCAATGGAATGGCCATTAATAAAAAAGTGAACAAGCAACGGAAATAAAAACTAACTCGTTTGATTTTAGTTTGAATGGATTTCATAGTTTTCCCCTTAAATAATAAACCAAGAGAAACTATATAACATTATTTATCGATTAACAATAAATAATTCATAAATATATTAAGTAGTGGTTATTATTTAATGGCCAGGCTCAAAGCGAAAATTGGCAGGGTAGCGTTATAGAAGTCTTATATTTCTTAGTAGTACTATACTAAGTAGAGTAAAGTTATGGTAAAGTAGGGGTTCTTACTAAGAACTTTGGGACTCCGTCTTATGTCAGAAGTCATCATCTATAAAGCCAAAGATGGCCATGTCGAAATTAACGTTAACCTTTCTGAAAATTCAGTGTGGTTAACCCAGAAACAATTATCAGATTTATTTGATAAAAATGTTCGTACTATTTCCGAGCATATTAATAACATATTTGAAGAAAATGAGCTAGAAGAAAATGCAGTTGTCCGGAATTTCCGGATAACTGCCCCAGACGGCAAAACATACGATACAAAACATTATAATCTCGACGTTATCATTTCGGTTGGATATCGCGTACGTTCTAAACAAGGAACCGCATTTCGACAATGGGCCACCAGCGTATTAAACCAACATCTCGTCCAAGGATATACCACGCATGAAAAACGCTTATCAGAGCGTGGCTTTAAAGAGCTACAGCATACCGTTGAGTTACTGCAAAAAACGTTGGTTGCAAATGAATTGGTCAACGATATTGGTATTGAAACCATTCAACTCATTATGAGCTATGCAAAAACCTGGCACTTATTGCTTGCGTATGATGAAGATAATTTAGTGCTGCCTGAAATTGGAAAACCACCATTAACATATTTAGATTATCATGATGCAGTGAAATCGATAGCGGCCCTTAAAAATGATTTGAGTGAAAAAAAAGAAGCGACTGCTTTGTTTGGCAATGAACGCGATCATTGCTTTCAGGGCATTTTAGGAAATATTGAGCAAACATTCGGTGGTGAACCATTATATAAAACGGCTGAAGAGCGTGCAGCTAACCTACTCTACTTCATTATTAAAGATCATCCTTTTAGTGATGGTAATAAACGCATTGGTTGTTTCATTTTTTTATTGTATGCCAAAAAGCAAAACATTTGTATTAAATTAAATGACAACGGTCTTGTCGCATTAGCGCTTCTCATTGCAGAAAGTAATCCCTCTCAAAAAGAATTAATGGTCCGTTTGATCGTCAATTTATTGGTGGACTAAAAATGGCTTCAAAAAAATCAAAAAACAGTATCGCCCCAATAAAACCCTTATTTTTAATGGTTGATGACAGCAAGAATATTGGTAACCATATTGTCTCATTTGCAAAAGATGATTATAACAAAGTAATTGGAGAATCACTCATCGATGCAAAAAACGACGCACAGGCCATTTCCTCTTTTTTATTAGAATTTCGTGATGAACCGCTCACATTTATGTCCTATTCCAAAGAAATTGAGCGGTTATTGCTGTGGTGCATCCACATTGCGAAATTAAATATTTCCAGCTTAAGGCGCGATCATTTAATGGCGTACCAAGATTTTTTAAAAAACCCAGAACCGAAAAATGTTTGGATCGGAGCAAGAGTTACACGCCAATTAAAAGATGGATCAGCAAACCCCAATTGGCGGCCTTTTGGAAAAGCATTGGGCGCAACGACGATTAATAAAGTCATAACAATTTTAGATTCTTTTTTTAATTATTTAGTGCAAACAAATTATTTAACGGGAAACCCATTAGCCGTTGATCGGCGACGTAAGAAACGCAATAAAACAAAACCACGTTTAATTGACCGCTATTTAGAAATTGATGAAATATATGCTGTGCTTAATGCACTTTCAGAATATGCGAGTAAAAATGATCAAGAAAAATTTCAAGTGATACGGGCGCGATATATCATTTTATTATTATTTTATACTGGTCTTCGTATTGCAGAAGCTGTTGGCCATACAATGGGAAATTTTATTCAACGAGAAAATGTGTGGTTTTTACGTGTTATTGGAAAAGGCAAAAAATTACGTGAAATTCCCGTGCCAGATGAATTATTATCAGCATTAGCGAGTTTTAGAGAATCAGTTGGCCTGCCTTCTTCTATGCCAAAATTTAGGGAAAAAACGCCTTTAGTTCCAATGCAAAATTTAACGCAGCCAATCAGCACTCGCCGCATCGACCAAATATTAAAGTGGGCATTTAATTTAGGCGCAGAGCAATTTGATATTAATGAACCGCGCCGCGCATCTAAATTACGCCTTGCATCGGCACACTGGTTGCGCCATAGTTATGTCACTTTTTTATTGGACTCAGGCGCACCATTAAAAGTTGTGCAAGAAAATGCAGGGCATAGTGATGTTGGCACCACCATGCATTATCGTCACGTTGCACAGACCGATCGACACCAAGCCACACGTACATTATCATTATCAGAATTAAAAAATAAAACGAGGCAAGCCAAATGCCAAGATTAAACATTCTAACGGACAAAGAACAACTTGAATTTGATTCCCCGCCGACTTTAACCGTTGAAGCAAGGGCCATATGTTTTGCAATTGACGGCCCGCTGAACAATCAAATAAAAAAATTGCGCGGCGAAACAAATAAAGTCGGGTTTCTGCTGCAATATGCTTATTTTAAAGCAAGTCGGCGCTTCTTCCTAATTAAACGGTTTCGCCAAGAAGACATTGAGTATGTATGTAAATTATTGAATGTCTCACTATCCAAAGTAAAGTTGGAAAAATATAAAGATAGAACACCAGACACACACAGAGAGAAAATTCTAACATTATTTAATTGCAAACCGTATCTCATTGAAAAACCATGGATTGAAAAAGAAATAATTTTAAAAGTAGAACGTTTTGTTGAACCAAGGGCATTATTTTTTGATGTGCTGCATCGTATGCACAATCATCAAGTTGAAATCCCCTCTTATTATGCATTGTCAGAATTGATCTCAGAACACTTTCTTTCATATGAAAAAACACTGCTTGATAAAACTGATTTAGGAATGGATGAAGAACAGAAAAAAGTATTGCAATCATTGCTGTCAAGTTCTGAAAATAAATATGACAATAAATTACTTTCTTATAAAACGATTTATCAATCCTTGCGGCCAAAAGCAATAGAAGCTAACGTAAAGCTCTTTGAGCAAATTAGCGGGTTAATTTCTCCACTATGGCCGCTTATTAATTCATTATCACTGACACCACAGTGCTGCGAATATTATGCAACTTGGGTAAAAAAAGCGAAAATATCGCAATTAAAACAATTTTCTGATAAACGTAAATTGTATTTGCGCCTTATTGCATTTTTACAGCATCAGTATTATTCAAGACAAGATACTTTTGTTGATGTTTTTCTGCGGTCTGTTCGGTCAACGCAAAATTCTGCACTACATCAACTTCAAAATGAAGATCAATTGTCGCGCAGTGAAAGACGCACAGCTGTTAAACATCTCACAAAATCGCGCCAAGGCTATCGATCATTAATAGATGAGATCACAGAGGTGACACATTCTCTTGTGTTAACAGATACAGGAAAAGTACAAAGAATTGCTGAATTGTTACAAAAGCACGCTGATGAACAAAACCATAAAGAACAAAAAAAGATAGAATTATTTGAAAAATCATTAGACGAAATGGCAAAAGACAAAAATTATTTTGATATATTAGAAAAGCTATCAAGAAAGTTACAAAATCGAGTTGGTGATATTTTAAAAGTCATATCATTTAATGAAGAAAATTCAGATAAAATTTTATTAAATGCGATAGATTATTATAAAAACAAAGATAGTGAAATAAATGCTGATGCACCGCAGGAATTTTTAAGCAATGATGAAAGAGAGGCCCTTGTCAGTGAAACTGGATCGTTTCGAACACCGCTTTATAAAATACTATTATTTATTCATGTTGCTGATGGCATTAAATCTGGTAAATTAAACCTCAAGCAATCTTACCGTTATCTTGCCATTCAAGACTACTTGGTTGATAAAATCACATGGACATCGCAACGAAATGAGCTTTTAAAATTAGCCGGATTAGAAGAATTTTCTGACTACAACATTGTCATGGAAAAACTCATCAAACTGGTGGATGAAAAATATCATACGGTGAACCAACGTGTTTCAAAAAATCTTAATCCTCATCTGTCATTTAATGAAAAAGGCGATAATTATATTCAAGTAAACACACCGGCACTTGATGAAAAAGAAACAAAGCATATCTCTGCTTTTCTAAATCAACTGGGTTATGTTCCCATTTTACGTGTATTGTCCGATGTCAATCATGTTACAAAGTTCACAAAATCATTTACACACCATTCCATTAAAAACAGTAAAACAAAAGCTCAAGCAGGCACGTTTTATGCAGGAATTATTGGATTAGGCTGTAATATTGGCGTTTCTAAAATGGCACAGATTTCTGCTGGCATTAACCAAAATACGATGACTACCACTGTGAATTGGTTTTTTTCTTTAAAAACACTCAACTCTGCCAATGAACGCATTCGAGAATTCATTAATCGATTAGCACTGCCGCGTATTTTTTCTGATCTTGAAAATCAACGTCATGGATCAAGCGATGGCAGAAAAGTCGGTGTTTCTGTGGAATGTTTATTGGCGGCCTATTCTTTCAAATACTTCGGAAAAGACGCAGGTGTCAGCGTTTATACTTTCATTGACGATAGACAAGTGTTATTTCATCACACGATCATCAGCGCATCAGAACGAGAAGCTGCTTATGTAATTGATGGACTCAACAATATGAATGTACCCAAAATTGATATTCATTCAACTGACACACACGGTTATACAGAATTGATCTTCGCGGCCATGCATTTTTTGAATACTTCATTTGCGCCGCGGATAAAAAATATTGCAAAGCAAAAAATATATGCGTTTTCTACAAAAAAATCGTATGAAAAGTTGGGATATAAAATATTGCCCAGCCGCCCTATTCGCCAAAAATTAATTAAAGAGTATTGGGAAGATATTTTGAGGTTTATGGTCACGATCAGATTAAATAAAGTTAGTGCATCACAACTATTTAAACGATTAAGTTCGTACGCAAAAGATAATCCTCTTTATAAAGCGATCAAAGAATTTGGCCGTATCGTTAAATCATTATTTGTTTTAACGTATTTTGATGATCTAAAACTACGCCAACGAATTGAAAAACAATTGAACCGGATCGAATCTTCCAACAAATTTGCTAAGGCGATATTCTACGCAAATAACAGTGAGTTCAAGCAATCTGATCCAGAAGAGCAGAACATTGCAATCGCATGTAAGGTACTCATACAAAACAGCATTGTGTTGTGGAATTACCTCTACCTGTCGCAGTTACTCACCAATTGTGCCGATGAAAAGGAACGTGCTGAGATGATTTCCTTGATTAAGGAGGGTTCGGTCTTGACATGGAGCCATGTAAATTTGCATGGCGAATTTGATTTTAGGCAAAAAGCCGCAAACGATTCTTTCTTTAATTTGGCTAGCATTCTGGCTTTGAAGATCGCTTAGAGATGCGAATGACAGATTCCGGCGCTTATGTAGATTCACCCAGATCTCTGTTTACTTGCTTAAAATGAGTACATGGCATTCACAAGTTTACAGTCTATGTAAAACAGCATGAAAAAATCACGGGGGAATTTTCAGGGCGGTTCAGTGCAACAGCAGTGGTGACGTTCATCAGGAGGCGGTAAGTCAAGGGTCAAGCATATCTATTACCTATAAATTTTCAGTTTAAAGATAGTTTTCAATTAATTAAT
>CAJCIZ010000022.1 GCA_903970525.1 Myxococcales bacterium
AGACAACCCAACAAAGGATTTTCCGCATGTTCGGGAATGGTTAGCGGCGTTGGATCATGTTAGCAAAGATAAAATACCCGTTCAGTTATTAGAAAGCGCGATTTATTTAAAGAATGAATTAATCAATACATCTACTAATGAAATCTTATTGCACGGTGATTTACACCTAGATAACATTCTTCAAGATAAAGTCGAATGGATTGTAATTGACCCTAAAGGAATAGTTGGTGAGATTGAATTTGAAATAGCTGCTTTTGATTTTATTCACCGATCTGAGATTAAACATAAGGATGTTAAAAAAATATTAGAAGATAGGATTGCTCTTATAGCTGAGAAATCTGGTCTAAATTCCCAACGTGTAAAAGATTGGGTTTTTGTTAGGTTAATTTTATCGGCAGCTTGGTCAATCGAGGATAATAGTGACCCTGACTGGGCTATTAATTTAGCCAAATTGCTTTGTCCGAACTGTTGATCTTAATTACTGTTGAATAAGAGAATTACGAATGGAAATCAAGCAAATCATCGTATTCAAAGAATCGCGGATAGGTGAGGGGCGAGTAGCATTAACGCCTGATGCAGTTACCCTATTAGCGAAAAATGATATACCGATTTTAGTTGAAAGCGATGCGGGGAAGCTTGCGCAGTTTACTGATCAAGAATATGCACGAGCCGGCGCTAGTATTTTTACCTTAGATGCCCCAATCCCTACACAGAGTTTCATTTTGAGGGTTAAACGCCCGACCAAGGAGCGTGAAACTTTAGAAAACAGCTTACTTTCAGATAAAACAGTTATGATGGGTTTTTTAGATCCTCTCAAACAGGATATCAGCCATATAGGGCGATGGAAATCCCTAGGCTTCAGCCTCATTCCACTCGAATTACTCCCCTTAGCAGCAGATGATCCTAAAAATGCCCAAGCCGCCATGAGCCATATCGCAGGGCGACTGGCCTTGAAGGATGCTCTGAAACATTATCAAGGATCTCACAATCAAAAAGTAACCATCATTGGAACAGGACCAGCTGGGTTGGCTGCAGCTATTGAGGCTAGAAAGCTGAATTTGCCCGTTCAACTATTTGGCCGAAAGGAACAGTATCGACAATTAGTAGAAGTAGCGGGGATTAAATATTTTGTTTTACCTGAGCATGAACCCCGTGAGTTCCTGCGTAAATATCTTAGCGATCAAACCATTCTAATTACTGCAGCCCGTGCTATCGGCAAAAAAGCCCCTCTTTTGATCAGTGAGACTGAGTTTAAACTGCTAGCTGATTATTCTGTTATCATTGATCTCAGTACAGGCGAAGGCGGTAGTGTTAAAGGAAGTAAAAGTGATCAAATAGTTACCATCAACCGCAATATTTCAATTATCAATGTCTCTGGCTATCCCAAAGCAGAACCACGGGTTGCGAGCAAAGCTTTTTCTGATTGCATGGTTAATTTGCTCCTTGAAATAATAACCATGAATAAAAAATTGGATTCCAATCATCCTTTACTTAAAGGTTTGAGATCATTTATTTGAGGAAACTTTATGATAAAGCACGGCAAAATACCGACTTGGTATGATAAAGATAGCGAAATTGAAGAAGCATTTCACAAAAACACAACCAACGAAAGAATTACCAATCGCACAATAGAAAGGATGCTTAAAAAATATAAAGTAAAAACTGTTCTTGATCTTACCTGTGGTACTGGCTCACAAGTTTTTCATCTTTTAAAACGTGGGTTTAAGGTCACTGGCTCTGATATCAGTAAAGGTATGCTGAAAATTGCAGAAAGAAAAGCCAAGAAAGAAAAAATAAGCATAAAGTTTTTGCGCGGCGATATGCGTACTATAAATGTTGGCGAATTTGATGCTGCTATTACTATATTCAATGCGGTAGGACATCTTACCAAAGCTGGGTTTGAAAAAACGATGCGGAATATACACAGGAATTTGAATGATGGTGGAATCTACATATTTGACATATTAAATTTAAGTTATGTGCGTATTCCGGTCGAAACGAACAGCAAATCCGGTCTGTAAGCGAACACTGATTCCGGTAACATCCGAACACCTATTCCGGTGTATTCGAACGCCATCAACGGCTCACGTTGGCATTATCTGTTAAGCATCGTTGGTCTGTAAAGTTTTTTGATTTTTTCTGAGTGAATCTCCTTTCAATTCTATCTTAACCGAATTATGGAGTAGCCTATCCAGTATGGCATCTGCAAGTGTCGGGTCATTCAGATGCTCATGCCAATGTGTGGTTGGAAGCTGACTGGTGATTATAGTTGATTTTCGCTGGTATCGATCATCCAGCATTTCCAATAAATCTCGACGCTGCTCATCATCCGGAGCAGCTAGCCCCCAGTCATCCAACAACAGTACATCAATTTTTGCAAGCTGAGAAAGCCAGTTAGCATAAGTGCCATTTGCTTTGGCAATTTTAAGCTCGTGCCAGAGGCGCGGAAGGCGATAATATCTTGCGGTGAACCCAATCAAACAAGCTTTATGTGCAAGAGCGCAAGCAAGGTACGTTTTACCGCAGCCAGTTGGTCCAGTGATAAGTAGATTCAGGTGCTGTTGAATCCATTGCCCCCGCGCAAGTTCTTGCATCACAGATTTATTTAAACCACGCGGATGTTTAAAATCAACATCTTCAATGCAAGCTGATTGCTGTAGTTTTGCTTGACTGAGCCTTCTGTTTAAACGGCGGTTTTCTCGTAGATAATATTCACGATCAATTAATAAAGCTAAGCGATCCTCAAAATCAAGATCGAGTATCGGTTTTTGTAATTGCTCACAAAAAGCATCAGCCATGCCAGTTAATTTAAGTGCGCGTAGTTTATCTAATGTTGGTTGATTTAGCATTTTCAGTCTCCTATTGTTATTTGTAATAATCAGAACCGCGGATATTTTCATGAGACGTAATAACGGGTGCGTTCGTCGCATGAGAATGAGGGATAGTATCGAGTTTATTTTTTAGTATTGATTCGACTTGACCATAGCGTGTTGCACCAGATTCATTCGCTATAGCGCACGCTTTTTCAAGACGGTGTTCACCATATCGAGAGCCAAGACGAAGAACACCGAGGCAAGCACGATAGGCTTGTTCTGGAAATGCGCGTGAGGCAATCAATCGCTCGATGAACTTCATAGTATGTGGGCCAATTTTATTAGCCCATCGCTTCATGCGTTCTGGAGACCATTCTGCATGTGCGCGATGTGCTGGCGGCATGTGTTCTTTGAAAGTGCTATGCTTATATCGAAGATAACTGCGTGGATGCGATGCTATACGTTTTCTCTCGTAAAAACACTCTACTATATTAGCAGTAGCGCGCACTTCAACTTCATGATGAATGTATTTGTATGGAACACTGTAATAATGCTCATCAAAAACAAAATGATAATCGATATGTATTTTGGCATGCTGCCATGTAGCATATTGATATTTTTCTAGTGGTAATGGTTTCAGTGCTGGTTTATCTACTTCATCAAATAAAGCTTGTCGCGATGTTTTCATTTTTTGAAATGATTTTTGATTAAACGCTGAAAGTCTTGGTTTAATAGCAGCGTTAATTTGAGCAATACTCGTGAAAGTAATGTGGCGCAAAGGAGCGAGAACTTGCCTTTCGATACAACCGACCGCATTCTCAACTTTTGCTTTATCTTTTGGGCGAACTACGCGCGCAGGGACAATAGCAAAACCGTAATGCTCGCCTACATGCTGATAATTGGCATTAATGTCAGGGTCATAGGGGTGTGTCTTGGTGACACCTGATTTTAAATTATCAGGAACAACAACTTCACTTACTCCGCCAAAGTATTCCCACATTCTGATATGCGATTGAATCCAATCAGGCAGGCTTTGTGTTGCTGTTGCTTCAGCAAATGTAAATTGTGACGCACCCAGGCTACCCACAAAAATTTGTGCTTCATGAATCTCGCCTGTTGTCGGATCAATCCATGGAACTGTCATACCCGCGTAATCAACAAATGTTTTTTC
>CAJCIZ010000023.1 GCA_903970525.1 Myxococcales bacterium
ATTATTATTTTCTTCATTCGTTTTCGCTTCACCGTTTGTAGATTCAACTTCAGTCTAGAAAAATAAAAAAAAAAAATAATAAAAATTTCTTTTTAAAATCAATAAACATACTTTTTCATTCTGTTTAGCCATTTTAGCAAATATATTTGCATATAATTGTTTTTCTTTTTGTTGATAAACTTTAATTTGTTCTCGACATGTTTGAATCGATTGTTTCGCTGCACTATTTGATGGATTTAATTGTAAAACTTCTTGAAAATCTTTCATTGCTTCATTATAATTCGACGTAGATAATTGAGATTGACCACGACGAAATAAAGATTTTTCATTTTTTGAATCTATTTCTAAAGCTTTATTACATGCAGCGAAAGTGTTAGATGAAGCGCATGAAATGGCAGAATTTGGTATTGATTTCGGCACACCCAAAATCGATGCAAAAAAATTACGTGATTGGAAAGGCAAAGTCGTTAGCAAATTAACTGGTGGGTTAAAAATGCTAGCCAAACAGCGCAAAGTTGAAATTGTGCAAGGCGTTGGAAAATTTACAACCCCTAATCAAATCGTAGTAGAAGGCAAATCAGGCAAGCAAACTATTAAATTTGATAATGCAATTATTGCAGTGGGCTCACGTCCTGTTGTGTTGCCATTTTTGCCAGAAGATCCACGCATTATTGATTCAACTGGCGCATTAGAACTCGAAGAAACAAAATGTAAAATGTTAGTCATTGGCGGCGGTATTATCGGTTTAGAAATGGCGACGGTGTATCAAGCCTTAGGCGCTGAAATTACGATAGTAGAATTAATGGATCAACTGATTCCAGGTGCAGATAAAGACATCGTGATGCCTTTACAAAAGCGCATTCAAAAACGCTATCAAAATATTTATTTAAAAACAAAAGTCACTAAAGTCGAAGCGAAAAAAGACGGTTTATATGTGACTTTTGAAGGTGATAATGCGCCACCTAAACCTGAAAAATTTGATCGCATACTCTGTGCCGTCGGTCGCGTACCCAATGGTAAATTAATTGATGCAGAAAAAGCCGGCGTGAAAGTGGATGAACGCGGATTCATTCCTGCGGATAAACAACAGCGTACCAATGTATCGCACATTTTTTCGATTGGAGATGTTGCAGGCAATCCCATGTTGGCGCATAAAGCGATTCCAGAAGGCCGGGTAGCGGCTGAAGTGATTGCAGGACAGAAACATTATTTTGATCCGCGCTGTATTCCTAGTGTGGCTTATACTGATCCTGAAATTGCTTGGATTGGTGTCACTGAGAATGAAGCGAAAGCCAAAGGCATCAAGTATGGAAAAGGTGTATTTCCTTGGGCTGCTAGCGGTCGTTCATTAAGTATTGGTCGCGATGAAGGAATCACAAAACTCATTATTGATGAATCCACTCATAAAGTGATCGGTGCGGGTATTGTCGGCCCTAATGCGGGTGAACTCATGGCTGAAGTGACCTTAGCGATTGAAATGGGTTGTGACGTAGAAGATCTTTCATTAACCATTCACCCACATCCAACTTTATCTGAAACAGTTGCTATGGCCGCTGAAGTTTTCGAAGGGACTATTACAGATTTGTATTTGCCTAAGAAGAAAACGGAAGATAAGAAAGCGGAAACGACAAGTAAATAGGGGCCCCTGCAAATTTTTGTAAGCATAAAATACTATAGCCTTGTCATGCCAGCATGCTTTTAGCTGGCATCCATCTTTCCATAACACAAGCAACGCCCGAGTACACCAACGGCTGGATGCCAGCTAAAAGCACGCTGGCATGACAGATCCATTTTAATTAATACTTAATCCAGCTGTCTTCTGTAGCGTTTTGACATTTTTTGAGTGATTGATCTTTAAGCTAACTTGCCCTGATAAATAATCATTACCGCCAGTCGTTTGACTAAATATAGAATGAGATATTGAGAGAGATGAGCTAATAGGCGCGGATAATTGGATAGTGATGAGCCTATCACCATCCTCAATATTGAGTGTAGCATTGCCATTCGTATTAATGTAATTGATAAACAGCACTGTCAGTTCGAATGGTTTGAATTCAGCCAATGCTTTAAGCGCATTTCTATTGACAGTATTCTCGATCAAATGATAAGTAAATTGAAATAACTGGCGTGCTTTTTCTGTCTCTAGCTGATTTTCAAGATGGAATTTTATATCTTGTATTTCAGTCTCTCTAGCAGATTTATTCTCTTGAATGGGGCTTTTGTTTTTCGATTTAGAAAGAGCTTGTATTTTATCTAAGAGAGAGGGAAAGCTTTTAGCAATATCGCTAACGGTGGCAGTAGAAAGGTTTAAAATATTCAGTGGTCTTTCATTTTCAGGTATTCCATCTAAAGCCCATTTGATTCTAATCATGGTCAGATTATTTTCTAGGTCATTGATTTGATCAGCACATGATTTAGAAGCTTTCTTTTGTTTAGGGCTGCGACCGATTGTTTTAAACAATGCTTGGAGTTCAATTTTCTTTGCGTAGATTTCTATAAATTGTATAAAATCTTCAACTTTTTCGAGTCTTTTTTCAGAATCCGCTTCAGATAGTTGCATTGTTTCACCTGGATTGCTTGTCATCTGTCTATTCATTTCCTCGATGAATCTTATACTTTTAGCCTTTTCAGGGCTGCTCATATTTTTTATTAAATCTTGAGAGGCTTTTTCAAATCGTTTATATTTTTCGCGACACTCTTCTTCATTGAGATTGACTAAAGACTGACTTTGATTGGCTTGGAATGTTTTCAGCAAATTTGCTGTCATACTTGTGCTTGATTGCATGAATCGATCTCTTGATTTTTCATCATTGGACCAATTTTTTAAAGTGGATTTTGTTTTTTGATAGGCATCTAAGCTCGCCTTCAATTTTTTTGCTTTCTTCTCATCTATATTAGCACCTTGTAAATACCTTGTTATTCCAAAACAGAGGCGTGTATAGAATGATGGATTAGAAAGGGTAGATTTGCTATCTGCTTCTAAAGCGCCTTTTAAAGAGCTGTTTAAGATGGCATGAGCAACAGGTAGACCTTCTTCTGTTTTGATTGTGAGAGAAATACCATGCTTCACTAAAACAGAAAAAACACCTAAAATCTTCGCATCTGCTTGATGCAATAAGCAGTAATGAATAACTTGCAAATTGTCTACTTGCAAGGAGTTAATTGCATATTGGCCATGACTGAGTAAAAAATCGAGAAGATCCGCTTTTCTTTTTGTGATTGCAAATTGAATGATACTTAAAGGAAGTTCTGCTGTGAAGCCTTTGAGCACAAAAGCTGCCTGCAAATCTCCTTGCAACAGTAATAAAGTGAATGTATTTTTTGCTTCACTTCTGCTTTCACAATATAAGTTTTGAATGGTCTGTAAATTAGTTTCTGAGATTTCTATTTGTTCATCTAGAAAAATATTGGATTGCACACAGATATCATAAAAGTTGAAAAGTGAAGGTACTTGCTCAACCAGGGGTTTGGCGGCTTTATCTTTTTGATATATTGCCTTAGCTTCCTTCGCTTTTTCTAAAAGCGCCAAGAATGCTTGATCTTCAGTGTGAGAAATTTCTAGTGTTGCTAACGGCTCCACTGCTTCGGTTTCAATTACAGGGGCGGCAGGTAAGCTCTTTTGTTCTTCGTTTAATGGTTTTGTGAGGATCCTTCTTGGTCTGGCTTGAAAGAAATTCTGGTATATAGGCAGGTATGAAGGGTTCAGTGGGTATAACAAATGTAAGGTCTTTCGCATCTCGAATAGTTTATTTTGATAAGATTCACCATGTTTTTTCTGAGATAAGATACTCAATTCTTTCTCTAACACTTCATAACGATTTTCAAGAGATTTCAGATTTGTCTGGAATGCTTGTCGCAATCGAAGAATTAAAGGAAGGCTATACTGCATTGCAAATCCTTCAAACCAATCTCTGTGGCCTTGGATAATGGCTTGTTTATCGTAAGTGTTGTTGACATTCACTTTCATCAACATCAGTTCTTCGATTGTTTCTTTAGGTGAAAGATAAACATGGAGCTTTAATTCTTGCTTCTCTTCGTCTGTTACTGTCGCAGTATAATGATACTGACTTAACCAGAATTTGTTATTATCTTGTGCCTCATAAAAACTGACATGGTGTTCATCAAGCGTGTAGCCTAAATGCTGGTACTCTTGAATTGCTTCTGTTGATAGGGCGAGTTGATGCAAATAATAAGAGTGCTTCTGTAGATCGGTATTCTTTTGAAAATGAATTCCTTTAAGATCAGTGGATCCCTTCTCCGCAATGAATTGGATAAAATAGTATAGAGGGTTTGGAATAAGCATTTTATTCTCTGTCTATGAGTGATTTTGGACGGGGATTGTAACAGAAAAAAATTAAGGTAAGCTTAAGATTGGCTCAAGCTTACGATCCAAACTGTACCTTGCGAACATTGTTTGCCTGACTGAATTCTTCCAAAAACGTTTCTATCACATCATCATGGAAGTGGCGCACATAAGGATCGCGGATGTCTAAAACAGAGGAGAACTGATGGATGGCCAGCGTTTTACTGGTGTCCCTCAAATAGAGAGCAGAATAAGAAATACTACCATTGCGTGCTATTGATAAGAGATAACAAGCCAGTTGCAGGCTTCCTTTGAGGCTTCTTTCCATAATATCAAAATCAAATTCAGCGCTTAAATTCGAGCTTTCATGGGTGAAATGTAACATCTCTGTATCCATGGCTTCACCAAAACCCGGTATAGGCGTAACAGGCATATAGAAGCGCGAACCATTTTCTCTGAATTGTTCTTGAATATGAGTGCGAAGTGCTAAGGCTCTTTCGCTATAAATATAAGTCGAGAGCGGTTCTTTAATCGGATTATTATTTTGATCACGTAATTCAATTTCACCCATCGCGTTAACAATTAACGAGCGATGCGTTTCATTGCCATGCTGATCTTTTTTATAAATATTGATTTGGGAAGGATTGTCTAAGCTGGGTGTTAATAATGTTCGGCGTCCAGCAAGGGATTTCACAGATTGTACTAAAGAGATGTTAGTTGAGAAATTGGGATCGCGACGAACTTTTTCCAGCCGATTATTTTGCGGGTTGAATAAATTGCTGCGATGAATTGAGTGTCCAGTTCTCATCTTAATGCTCTCATCTTCTTTCATGTTCCCACAATATTTCTTGTGTGTTGCTTTCTTTTGTCAGTACACGTGCCGCTACAAACAAAAGATCAGAAAGTCGGTTCAAGTAACGTAATATCTCTAAATTAAAGGCTTCCAAGGCATACAATGTTACCGCAGATCGTTCACCACGTCGACAAATAGTTCTGGCGAGATGGCAGCTGGCTGACTTGAGGTTCCCGCCGGGTAAGATAAATTCTTTCAATGGGGGTAGCTCTGCATTCCATTCGTCTATTGTTTTTTCTAAAGCAGAAGTTTTGTCTGAAGTTGTGACAGAATAATAGGGTGGGCACAGCTCCCCGCCTACGTTAAACAAGTCTTGTTGAACTTGTTGCAGGCAAGCTTTAACAGAAGGCGTAGTAGGGTTATGGGCTAAAACAATTCCAATAGCACTATTTAGTTCATCTAGTGTGCCAATCAATTCTAGGCGTGCATGGTCTTTGGGGATGCGTTTCCCATCACCCAGGTTGGTTTTGCCGTCATCGCCGGTGCGGGTGTATATTTTTGAGAGTCGATTTCCCATAGTGCTTCCTCAATCATGCAATTATTGTATATCCATTGACTCAATATACAAGCGCCATTACGATGATTTGTTATCATTCAACATAGTGGAACCTATGCTATTACGACAGATCACAGAAGATGATTTCCCTCAACTTCTTACCATTGAAGAAGACACGCAACCTGTGCCTTGGACCCTGGCGGCGTTTATGCGTTGTTGGGAAGCAGGATATCCCGGCTGGGTGCTTGAGCACGATAAAAGAATATTGGGTTTTGCGCTGATCTCTGTCGGTGCGGGTGAATGTCATATATTAAATATTTGCATCACGCCTGACTTTCAACATCAAGGCTTAGGTCGAAATCTGATGATTTATTGTATGCAGTGGGCAATGCAAAAAGGTGCGCAAGTTGTTTATCTAGAAGTGCGTCGCTCTAATGCTAATGCGATCCGCTTATATCGCAATATGAATTTCAAATTAATTGGCGAACGTAAGAATTATTATCCTATGGCGAAAGGCGCAGAAGATGCGTTGATTTTTGCGCGTGAAATTGGGATTGAGGATTTGGTGTCTGGGAAGTTTGATCCGCCTTGGATTGAAGATTAGCCTGTTATTCCCGCGTGCCCTCCTCTGTCATGCCACCATGCTTTCAGCTGGTATCTAGTTATTTTATAACGTGCAACCGTATTAACCAGTCTGGATGCCAGCTGAAAGCATGCTGGCATGTCAGGGGGTATAAGGGGATGACAGGAGGGTATACGGGGATGACAGCAGACAAGCTACCCTGTAAGATAAGCTCTTTTCGACGACTGAGTATTGCGCATAATTTATGTCACCTGAACTCGCTCAACAAGTTACAAAACGCCGCACATTTGCGATTATTTCCCACCCTGACGCCGGTAAAACGACGTTAACGGAAAAGCTCTTGCTATTCGGTGGCGCGATTCAAATGGCAGGAACGGTCAAAGGACGTAAGGCATCGCGGCACGCCACCTCTGACTGGATGGAGCTAGAAAAACAGCGTGGGATCTCTGTCACAACTTCCGTCATGCAGTTTCCTTATAAATCTCATATCATGAATTTATTAGATACCCCAGGCCATGCTGATTTCTCTGAAGACACGTATCGTACACTCACTGCTGTTGACTCAGCGCTCATGGTCATCGATGCCGCGAAAGGCGTAGAAGATCGTACCATCAAATTATTGGAAGTCTGTCGCTTACGTCATTCACCGATTATTACTTTCATAAATAAATTAGACCGTGATAGTCGTGAGCCCATCGATTTATTAGATGAAATCGAAACCATTTTAAAAATACGCTGTGCGCCTATCACCTGGCCTATTGGTATGGGACGTGAATTCAAAGGCGTTTATCATTTGTATGAAGATGCGGTTTATCTTTATCAACCAGGTAAAAATGCCGTGACACAAGAAAGTGAAAAAATTCTCGGTTTAAATAATCCAGAATTAGATAAAATATTAGGTCATCTCGCCGCTGAATTACGTGATGTGGTTGATTTAGTGAAAGGTGCAAGTCATACCTTTGACAAAGAAGCATTTTTACGCGGCGAATTAACGCCGGTATTTTTTGGCTCTGCTTTGAATAATTTTGGCATACGAGAATTATTAGATGCATTTGCAGAATACGCGCCACCACCGCAAGCGCGTGAAACGACTACGCGAGAAGTTCAGGCGAATGAAGAAAAATTCTCAGGATTTGTTTTCAAGATTCAAGCGAACATGGATCCAGCGCATCGCGACAGAATTGCTTTTTTGCGTGTCTGCTCTGGGACTTATAAACAAGGCATGAAAATGCATCAAGTTGGTATTGCGCGCGAAGTTAAAATTAACCAAGCCTTAACCTTCATGGCATCAGATCGCGAGCAAGTCAACGAAGCTTGGCCGGGTGATATTATTGGTTTATACAATCACGGCACCATTCAAATTGGCGATACGTTTACTGAAGGTGAAAATTTAAAATTTACGGGCATCCCATATTTTGCGCCAGAATTATTTCGCTTGGTGCGCCTTAAAGATCCGCTGAAGTTAAAAGCCTTACAAAAAGGCTTGAAACAACTCTGCGAAGAAGGGGCTACCCAGTTGTTTAAACCTATCAATAGTAATAATTTAATTTTAGGCGCTGTTGGTATGTTGCAATTTGATGTGGTCGCTTATCGATTGAAACATGAATACAATGTGGATTGTGTTTATGAAAGTGTTTCAGTTGCTACCGCACGTTGGATTTATTGCAAAGATAATAAAAAATTAGAAGAATTCAAAGTGAAAGCTTATGATAATTTAGCGCTAGATGGGAGTGATAACTTAACGTATCTAGCGCCTACCAGAGTGAATTTAAATTTAATGATGGAGCGTTGGCCGGATATTGAGTTTAGAACGACGCGAGAGCATTGAGGTGCGATTAGATTATTACGCTAAATTACAGGTTTTCGATATGCAGCCTAACTCTTGCTCCGGGCTGAATTGTTTTATCATTTGTTAACTCATAAAGTAATTCTATTTTCTGAAGCTATTCTCGTTTTCTTTATTGCTCGAATTCTCTTTCTCGTCGCTTTCAGAAATAACCCCAAGACGTTTGTTGCCTTGTGGTTTAGGAAAAATCCCCGTCTCAATTGAAAATTGCTTAACCATTGCTTTATTCGATTTATTTAGCAGATAACTAATTACAGTAGTGAAATGATTGAAACATATATTTGTTACTAGTATAGAGTATGCATCAGTTGACTTTTCAAAGTTTTTCATTGCGTCTGATGTAATGTTATTTTTTAAATATATTTGATCCATATGAAATAATTTCATTAGGTTAATGAACGCATTATTTCTGTTTTCAAGCTTATTGACATAATCATCTTGAGAAGTTGCTATCTCAGCTAATAGCTTTTTTGCTGTCTTATAGTCTCTATATTCCTTTAGAATAGATTCTATATTTGTTGTTAATATTTTGATAGTTTGTTGTAAAAAATCATCTGAAACATCATCTGACTTGTATTTTTTAAACAAGATTAATGCGTTCTTTTCTGCATTATACATATTTACTTTTTCCCTTGTTCCAATTTTTTTATTTCATGTAATTCATCGTCAGTATCTGATTGATTCTGGCTGTTATCTTCGTGTATATGAATACTATGTGTCAGACTCTCTAGATTTTTGGTGTCTGAGTCTGGAGTGTAATCACTATCTTGACTAGAAGGGATGCTATCGTGACTGTGACTTGATGGGCTACTGCTAAATCCAAGCGCTCCAGTTACAAGACTTGTGCTATTGCTGCCCTCTCTTGATTTGTTTACAGAGCTTGGCTCACTTGGTGGTTGAATAATTCCATATGATTTAAGTTGTATTTTAAAATCTTCATAAAATGCTTTTTTATTTTCATTATTTAGCTCCCAGCCTACGTTGATACCTTCAATCTTACCGTCCCCCAAAACAAGGCCTATAAAATTTTCTATAATCTTGTCAGCCAATGGGGTGTTATTGAATAACTCTGGAAAATAGCAACTAATTAAATCAATATGATTTAGCAGTACATCTTTTAGTATGTCTAAGCTATTATCGCGTGGAAGTGTCCCTGTGCTATAGCCCTTTTCTTTAACTGTTTTCTGCCATTCTCGCATCTGCGATGGATCGCTGGTTTTAATTAGAAATGAATCTGGAATCTTAGGGTGCCAAAATAGATTTAATATTTTTTGAGATGCATCTTTTGATATTTTATCAATTTTCACTTTATCTATTTCATTTATCTTGTCAGTTTCTTTTGCAATCTCTTTTAAACGGCGACACGAGGTTCTTGTAAGACTTCCCTCATTTGGAGGTGAGGGTAAATTACCTTCCTGTGGAAAAGCAGTATTCTGTATTTGTTGAATTAGTATTTCAATAGTAAGTTCTTTGGTAACAGCTTTATACTCGCCTGATGTGGCGCCTAATTTAATAAGGTTAATAATTTCAACAAGTTCATTTTTCCTTGAGGACTGCTTTTTCTGTAATAAAAAAAGCTGCTCTTTGTAAAATTGGATAAGAAGATCCAATTCATCATCAATACCTAATAATTTGTTTAATTGTACTTGAGTATCAGAATCCATTTTTTTATGTACATCTGGATTCTGGATATCCAAAATTTGTTTTTCGATTTTACCTTTAAGAAAACTAAAGAAAGTAAATAGACGATAAAGTGCTATATCAAATCCCGTATCTTCCGCAACTGATGTAATTAGCGTTTCTATTAAAACATATGCAGAAGCGTGGCCGCCCTGCTTTCCAATGTTGGTTGGAGCTCTACCGTGTGCTTCAATAGTTTTCTGCTCAGATATACTGACACTTACTTGGTCGCTTGGCTTAGGGGGTCTATTGTTTAGCATGAGGCAATAATCATATAATTATATTGCTAAATTATACCACAGCTGAGCAATTATCAAACAATAATTTGTATGGGTTTGCTAGATGTCGGGGAAATAGCGCGATCTGCGTCTAAATTTTTTCTCAGCTTAGCATTATACTAAAAATGGATTCCTGCCTGCGCGGGAATGACAAGTACTCACAGGGATGACAGTTATTAGAGGGAGTGTCTGGTCTTCATTGGAGTTATTCCTTCACACATTCAATCCTTTCAACTCTTCCGTAATCACAAAATCCATAGGCTCAACAATCGCTTTTTCCTTATAACTATAATGCCAAAACTCATAAGGATAAGTCAGAAAGCCATGCTTCTTCATGGTTTCAATTAATATTTGTCGGTATTGAAATGCTTTCTCACCAATTTCATCCGCAGTTGCTGATAAATGCGAACGCGTATCCATAAAATCAAAACACGCGCCTAAATCCAATTCATTACAGTCTTTATCAATTAAAACAAGATCCACCGTATGGCCATAACAATGTTGTGAATCTAGCGCAACATATCCCAAATCAAACAATTGATTTTTTTCAATATGCGGATAATGAATTTCTTTGCGCGCCAATTCATGATGACCTTGTGCATTGTGTGCAACAGGTTGTTTAGACCAGTCTGCAAAATTTAACACAGCGCGTTTAGGGCGATACGTATCAAAAATCAGCAAGCCTAAATCATGTTGTTTGATTAAATCATTTTGTACTTTACACAACGCAATCCCTGCTTCTCGTGTTAACAAAGCAAAATCGGTTAGATCAGGTGTGTAACCTTCAATAATGTTCCCGACAAAGTTTTCCGTGGTTGCATAAACCAAATAGGCTTGAATAGGGCGCAAGCATTCTTTTTGACTGAGGGCGACAACGTCGACCAATTTATCTAGATAGCGTTCTTCAGAGGCTAAAGGTGCTTCGCGAGTCTTCATAGGCGTCACTTCCAAAAAAATGTTAATGGAAGAGATTCTATATCTTGCCGCCCATAGTCGTATAGACTAAAATCTTCTAAATATTATTGACTAAGAGTTGACCATGATAGAAACCACCGGAACCAATGCTCGCATCAAAGACCTTATTAAGCGTCTCGATGAGATTCGGGGGTATCTTTGACGTCGAAAACAAGCGTGAGCGTTTGCAAGAAGTGGAACGCGAATTAGAAGACCCCGCCATTTGGAATAAGCCTGAACTTGCTCAAACCCTAGGACGTGAACGCTCTCAGCTCGATGAAGTTGTCACTAAAATACGCAATATTGAACTTGGGATCTCTGACGCTGAGGGTTTATTTGAATTAGCAGTGCAAGAAAATGATGAAGCGACTGCAATAGAAGTCACGGCAGAACTCGATAAAACCACAAAAATCATAGAACAACTCGAATTCCAACGCATGTTTGCCGGTGAAATGGATGCGAATAATGCTTACATGGATGTGCAATCTGGATCAGGTGGGACAGAGGCGCAAGATTGGGCTAATATGTTGTTGCGCATGTATTTGCGTTGGGGTGAGCGCCAAGGATTTCAGACTGAAATCATGGAAGTCTCAGCCGGTGAAGTCGCAGGTATTAAAAGCGCGACCGTGAAATTTACAGGACCATACGCATTTGGTTGGTTGCGTACTGAAACAGGCGTGCATAGACTGGTTCGTAAATCGCCATTTGATTCGGGTAATCGTCGTCATACTTCTTTTGCTTCTGTCTTTGTATCACCGGAAATTGATGACAGTGTAGCAATCGATATTAATCCTGCGGATTTACGCACAGATACTTATCGAGCCAGTGGTGCGGGTGGTCAGCACGTGAATCGAACCGATTCTGCTGTGCGTATTACCCATATTCCATCTGGCATTGTTGTGCAGTCGCAAGCCGATCGTTCGCAACATAAAAATCGTGCGCAGTGTATGAGTCAATTACGTGCTAAGTTATACGAGATGGAAATGCAAAAAAGACGTTCCAAACAAGATGAACTTGAAGCAACTAAGATGGATATTACATGGGGAAGTCAAATTCGTTCCTATGTATTAGATATGTCACGCATTAAAGATTTACGTACTGGTGTCGAAATTGGGCATACCCAAAGCGTGCTCGATGGCGATTTAGATAAATTTATTGAAGC
>CAJCIZ010000024.1 GCA_903970525.1 Myxococcales bacterium
CTGATAAGCAAACCCGTCGTCGTTATGATGCCGATTTTAAGGTAACCATTGTACGAAAACACCTCATTGAAAAAATCCCCGTCTCTCAGCTGTGTGATGAGTATCAAATAAAACCATGCGTATTTTATAACTGGCAAAAGGAATTATTTGATCATGGCGCGGCCGCATTCAAAGTAAGTCAGCCCCCTAAAGAAAATCAACGTGATAAAGAAGTCATTGAAAAGCTCCAGCAGAAATTAACTCAGAAAAACGAAGTGCTAGCCGAGTTAATGCAGGAACACTTATCACTAAAAAAAGAATTTGGGGAGATTTAACCAATCAATGGCTGCCAAGAAAAGTACGTGATGAGATTGTTGATTTCATCACGTACTGGTCAGCCAAATGCGAGTTTCCGGTAAAGAATTTACTGGATTGGTTAACACTTCTCCCTAACCGATTTTATGACTGGCGCAGACGTTATCAAATGGAAAATAAACACAAGGTAGATTCAAATCTGAAATGCAACTGAAGTGTCTGCGTATACTACACTAACTTTTTGTTAATGCAAGCGTAAGAAATTCTATCCCGGATTATTATCGCACCTAATTCTTTATTACCTATCTTTGATTGTGACTAACTGTGCTATACTACGATGCAGCATTAAAAACGGACAAATCGCGTGTAAAATGCCAATAGATAATAAATCAAAACGCTGGCATTTCAATGATATGCTGAATGTGGCACAAAAGTTATTCACAAAAATCAATAAGAAAAAACGCCTTGCTAGGCATAATAACGATATACATTTTTTAGCCAGAGAAATAAATGAATGGTTACCCTCAGGTATTCAATCATTAATTGATGGTACCTATACTCCAAGAAACTTGAAGCGTATCTATTTCAAAAATGAAACAGTCGATCAATTGTATTTACCAGATAGGATTTTTCAACACGTATTATTAAAACAGCTAAAATCAACTCTAAAACACATCGTTAACCCAAATTGCTTACACATTTATGGGCCAACAGGTGTCAAGTACGCAACAGAGCGCGTTCGCAAGGCTTTACAAGATGACAATCCACAATTTGTCGTGAGGGTAGACATTAAATCTTTTTATCGCTCGATATCACACTTTAAGTTAATTCAAGATATTAAAAGAATTTATGCAGACCCTAATGTGCAAGCAATGCTTGAACAAATCATTACTAATACCGTTGAGACATCTAAAGGATACATGAATGATGGTTATGGCATAACATTACGAGGGCCATTGTCTCAGTTATTTAGTGCGATTTACCTTAAACCATTAGATGATAAAATTTCAAAAATGAATGTCACATACATTCGTTTTCAAGATGATATCTTGATTCTGTGCAAAACAAAACGGCAATTAAATCGATGCAAACGTTATATGCAAAACATATTAAACGAGCGCCAATTAAAGTTATCACGTAAAAAATCTCGCATTGGTCATATTCAAGCGGGTTTTCATTTTCTAGGTATAGATTATTTTGGAACACAAACCCAAGATAACACCAAAGCGGCTCATTCTAATGATAGCAAATTAGCTAATATACTTGACTCAGAATCATACACTTCCGGGGGGGTAGACAGAAGTCTGAACATATATTAAGTGAGCCAATACGCATGTTTCCTCATGCAAGAACATTGCGTAAAGCAAGAGAACAAGTCAAAAACATGGTCACCCATGGGTTTTCTACCCACGAGATCAGAATTTACTTGCAAAGATGGGCTCTTTGGTGGCGAGTGAACACATCAGAATTGTGGCAAATTGATGATATATTAAATCAATATAGCGTGGCTTGTTGGGATCTTACTACAAAGCAATATGGGGTAGGAATTCTAGCTAAGTTAACTTATGCTCAGATGCAACAGCAGGTTTCATAAGCTGTTGCGTTTCTAATGTTCGCTCGTGACAAAGGCCTGAAACGGCCAATAAATCCCGCGGCCTGCGGATGCCGCCCAGCGCGCGCACACGCGCGCCCGCGCCCCCGGTTGTGCGGCGACCGCCCCCCGGCACCCGCCTAAAACATCCAAAAGAAAGACCAAGTCGAGAAAACGTAAGATCAGATGTTCCAGCGAGAGTAGTAAAAATAGGATTGCTGGGGGAAATCCACTGAGAGCCAGAAGAAAAATTTATCTTATTAAATACATTATTTCGATTTGCCTTGCTGCTGTCATTTTCATCTTTTATTTCCAGCAGGACGCGCTTTGGTTCATTTGTTTTACGATCTAAAGCGTATAATTCGTACTGAGGTACACCCTCTTTATTGTAAGATTTAATTAATGTGGGAATTTTGCAATCTTTTTCATTGAGTGTGACACCTTTGCTTACTTCATGCAGATAAAGCACACATGCTTGTTTATTATCTTGCACTGGGTACCATGTCGTTTGATCCCAAAGCTTTCGTGTTCGCGGTAAAATTTCTTCTTTGAACTCAGGTGTGGGGTCGAATGAGCGATCATGACGACAGTATTCATTCACAATGTGTACTGGTACTTTAGATTCGGCTTTTCCTACTTTAAACCAAAGATCATCTAAATGATTATTTGCATTTTCCCAATTCGTGGCAGGATCTTCTATATAATTATTCACCGTTGTAACAAATTCTTTCAGGGCGCTCGCGAGTGGATTAACAAAATGCCCCTCTTTCGCTTCAATTTCTGCGTGTATTTCACTGAATTCACGCGTATTGCTAATATGAATAACGGCCGCTTTTTCTTGTTTTAATTCACGCTCCAATTCGGCAAGATCGATTTTCGTTTTATCCAGTTCAACACATTGCGGCGTTACGCCATTATTGCTATTGCCATAAATATAATATTTATCAGTATCTGATGTTTTGTTCAAAATTTTAATGAGTGTAGGAATAGTGATTTTGTTATTTTTTAAATCTTCTAAGGATGGTAACGTATCTAAAACAAGATAGTTAAGATCATATTCCTTAGGGCAATCCCAAAAAGATCCATGCTGCGATTTAAATTTGTCTTCTTTCATTTCCACCAGTTGTTTTTGGACTTCTTCAGGCGTCATGTTTTTTTGCAGCATAGACCATGCATGTCTGTCTTTTGCCCAAACGGCATATTGGAAAGCAGTAATGTTAGTAAAATGATTACCGGCGAAATCAGTCACATTACCTCTTTGGGTGCATAGGGTCTTTAATTTGGGGAAAGATGCCAGTAATTTTTCAGCGCTCATGGCGTAAGTGTCGCCTTTTGCCGCCGTTATTTCTAATATATCAGGCAGAATTGTTTTGAGTTCCTTCGGTGTGCAGGGTGTAGGAAATTCAATATTTAAATTACTTAAATCGTCAGAGGTGATTGTACCTTTAGTCTCTGTGCCATGAGGGGAAATAACAGTATAGTTGATTTGATTGGTTTCTTTTTCTTCTGGCAAATCCACATAAAAGACACCGGGTTCGAGTTTCATTTCTGGTTTTATTTGAGATAATTCATATTGCGGAGGGTTCCCTTCAGCAACAATTTGCAAAAAATGATTGACGAGTGCTGCATGCAATAATTGAGTGTAAAGTGCATTGTTATTTTTTATCAGCGCAAAACGATGTTGGCTTTCTGGATCAAGAAATGAATGGATATATTTTATGATATCCGCAGGCAATGGCGACAGAGGCGGAGGAGCAAATAATGCGCCTCTGGATTGAGATGTGCTTTTTTCATCCCCTGATTGCATGATGGGTGAGCCTCACTCTTATTTCTTATTATATAATTATAACATAACGTTGAAGAAATGTTAGGGCTTGGATTGAAGATCTAACTCGTTGAAAGAATTAAAAAAAACTATAATCCTGCGTTTTCCTGATGAAATGCAATTTGGAATGCTTCATTTGGTGTTAAATAGCCTAAGTCCTTTCTAGGTCGACAATTTAACTCGTCTGTAATTAAATCTAGCTGCGACTCTTCAATACCACTAAAGTCGCTACCCTTAGGAAAATATTGTCGTAATAATTTATTAGTATTTTCATTTAAGCCACGTTCCCAGGATGAATATGGGTGTGCAAAATAAAAGTCAGCATTGAGTTCCTGTTTGATTTTTAAATGTTCTGCAAACTCAACGCCATTATCGCCAGTTATTGTTAAGACGAGCTTAGAAATTGGTTTTAAACCATCAATAATTGCTTTTCTTACTATGCTAGCTTTTTTGCTTTCAACTTTCTTGAATACACATTTCTTTGTGACACGTTCAACTATCGTAACGATTGCATTTCGCCTGTTTTTGCCAATGATGGTATCGATTTCCCAATCACCGACACGCTCTTTTGCATCAACAATTTTAGGTCGATCATCAATAAATATTCTGTCCTTTATTGGACCTCTGTTTCTAGGATGGCCGTATCGCTTCTTGTATTTACGGTTTTGATGCCTTAAGTGAAGATACAATTTCCCGCCATTTTCTTTATCTTTGATGAGAAATTTGTAAATTCGCTCATGGCTTATTGAAAACAACGCATGTTTCTTAGCGTAGCCGCTAATTTGTTCAGGACTCCATTTCTTTAAAAGCTTATCTTTAACAAATTCTTTAATGTTGTCATCGAACTTGTAATATGTGCGAGTTGTGCGACGCCGGTTGTCACGAAACCATTGTGCTTGGCCAGGAAAATAGCCATTCCAACGTGTATTTCTTTTGAACTCTCGACAGATTGTTGATTTATGTACACCAATGGCTTTAGCCATTTCAACTTGGTTGTACCCTGCTTTCCAAAGGCCATAAATATGGTATCTTTGTTCCTTGGTTAGCTGCTTATGTCCCATAGCAAACTCCTATTGTCCAGATAGGTTTGCCGTATCATACAGCTAACCTACTGTTTATAAGAGTTGCATTTCAAAGTTGAATCTAAGCAATGGATCACAGCCTAAAAATCATTGGTTATTGGGATGGGAAAAAATTGAAATTCAAGAATATTCGAAACTGCATCCAATGGAAGGATATCGGCGTTTAGCATTTATGATGATAGATGAAAATGTCGTTGCAGCAAGCCCTAGCAGCGTCTATCGCGTGTTAAAAGCAGCTAACCTTCTGATGCAACAAGAAGGAAAAACCAGCAAAAAAGGCACCGGTTTCGATCAACCTAGAATGCCGCATGAACACTGGCATATTGATGTTTCATACATCAACATTGCCTGCACGTTTTTTTATTTGTGTAGCATTCTAGATGGCTACAGCCGTTACATTGTGCACTGGGAGTTGCGAGAACGAATGAAAGAATCAGATATTGAAATTATTTTGCAGCGAGGCAAAGAAAAATTCCCTGAAGCGAAGCCGCGAGTGATTTCAGATAATGGCCCACAATTCATTGCAAATGATTTCAAAGTATTTATACGCATCATGGAAATGACGCATGCAAAAACATCGCCGTATTATCCACAAAGCAATGGGAAGATCGAGCGTTGGCATCGCACATTGAAATCTGAGTGTGTGCGTAAGGTCTATTTAAGCTCCTTAGAGCAAGCAAATGATCTGATGGGTGATTACATACGGGGTTACAATGAAAATCGCCTACACGGCGCCATTGGCTACGTAACGCCACTTAATAAATTACTTGGAAAGGAGCCTATGATTTTTGCTGAACGAAAACTTAAGTTGAAGGAGGCGCACCAGAATAGGCTTTATGTTTTTAATCGACTGGATAACGCAAAACACAAAAAAGTTGAGGAGCATTTAATTATAGGTTAAGTTAGCTGCGGAGCTGTAAAAATAATTTTGGTTGATGTAAACAAGTGAGTTTTTACAGCGAGTTTGTCTCTTACGATTGGAGGCAAGTGTCCGATTCCTGCTGAACCAGTACAAACAATTCATGATGATCACTGAATTTTTTCTCATTTTTTTTGTCCTGATTGAAGCTGCTGAATGAATTCCCTATATGATATTGGCTAACTTCTTTCATTTCTTCTTCGTCTGAGGAGTCATCGAAATCTTCATGGTAATGCTTTTTATATTCTTTCACAGGGAAGAGCTTTCGATTTGCGGGAAGAGGAGGGTTATTATTTCCTGTTAATTGGTTCAGTTCTTGTATTATCGAATCGGGTATTTTGAATGCAATATTATTTATCTTAAATAAGCCTAGATTAATATCATTAGCAAATTGTTTTGCTGATTGAGGGGATGAGAATGTCACGGAATAGTCTCGTGTTGTTTTTGTTGAGCGGAGTTTCGCTACAGAGACAGCACCATAAATGCTAAAGATTGATTCTAATATGGTTGGAGTGACGTTGTTGTCTTCAATAAACTTTGGAATTTTGGTAAAAATAATTGTGAATGACATGGTGCTCTCCAGAGTAACGAGGACATTATGATACTACATTGTATTGCTTAGTATGGATCATGTTGAGGCTTGAGATCGGTTAAGAAGAAGGCATATTGTTAGAGTGCCGCTGCATTTTGATCTTTTTTTTGCCAAACAGATCAAGCTAATCCTTGCGTCTCCCCACTCAGAATGCTATCTTTAGCCCACTTTTTTTCAACGCTTTAGGCACGTAGCTCAGTGGTAGAGCACCACCTTGACATGGTGGTGGTCGGTGGTTCGATCCCACTCGTGCCTACCAATAAAATTATTATAATTCATATGGTTGCATTTCTAACTTGGTTTGCCCGACCATCACTTTTTTGCCAGTGTACCAATAGTGTACCAGTCGCTTCAGGTTTTCCTCACTAAAACAATAAGTTATTCAATTTCATTACTGTAGAAGAGCAAATGTCGATTTACAGTATCAAAAAATAAGACTATTATAATACTGTAAATCGACAAATTGCTATTTGCAGTAATGGAAGATCCCATGATGAATAAAGAAGCTTCTTTCGTTGGCAGAGAAACAGAACTAAAAGAGCTAAGAAAATTTCTCAATAAAAAATCTTCTTCTTTAATCGTAGTTAAAGGCAGAAGAAGAATAGGTAAAAGCAGACTAATTGAAGAATTTGCGCAAGACTGCGAATTTTTTCAATTCTCAGGTCTTCCTCCTACGGGAAAAACCACCGCACAATCACAGCGAGATGAATTTTCAAGGCAGCTGAGTGAGCAAACAGGACTGCCGGAATTGCAATCGGATGATTGGAGTAAATTATTCTATTTGTTGGCAGAAAAAATCAAAAAAGGCAGAATAGTACTGCTTTTTGATGAAATTTCCTGGATGGGTTCCGAAGATTCTGATTTTCTTGGCAAGATCAAGAATGCTTGGGATATCAAATTCAAAAAAAATCCTAACTTGATATTTGTTCTTTGTGGCTCAGCGGCTTATTGGATTGAGGAAAATATCTTAAGCAGCACGGGATTTCTGGGACGTGTTTCCTATACATTGACGCTTGAAGAATTACCTTTAAAAGCATGCGATCAGTTCTGGGGTAAAACATCTAAAAACATTTCAGCATATGAAAAATTTAAAATTTTGTCTGTAACTGGGGGGATTCCAAGATATTTGGAAGAGGTCGACCCACACTTAAGCGCAGAAGATAATATTAAACAATTATGTTTTAAGAAAGAAGGGATTCTCGTTAACGAATTCGATCATATTTTTTCGAATATTTTTAAGAGACGATCTCCTCTCTACCGCGAAATCATCGAGGCGCTAGTTTATGGAACGAAAGAAGCCAGCGAAATAAGTAAAGAATTAAAAGTGGAATTGACAGGTGTATTCAGCGATTACTTCAAAGAGTTGTCTTTGTCTGGATTCATTAGCCGCGATTACACTTGGAACATCAATACAGGACAAGACTCCAAATTAAGTAAATATCGGCTTAGAGATAATTATCTGCGCTTTTATTTGCGTTATATTGAAAAATATAGAACGAAAATTGATAGAAGTGGATTTGAGCTTAAATCATTAACTTCATTGCCAGAGCTTCCAACTATAATGGGTTTGCAGTTTGAGAATCTGGTATTGAATAATCGAAGTTATATTCATGAAGTGCTGGGCATTTCTCCAGATGATATTGTAAGTGAAAATCCTTTTTTCCAAACGTCAACAAACAGGCAGTTAGGTTGTCAAATTGATTATTTGATTCAGACGAAATTTAATACTCTCTATGTGTGTGAGATTAAATTTTCGAAAAATGCGATTGGTATGGATGTTATTCATGAGGTGCAACAAAAAGTTGATCGTTTAAAACGACCGAAGGGTTTTTCTTGTAGACCTGTGTTAATACATGTCAATGGGGTGAGTGAAGATATTGCTGAAAGTAACTATTTCTCTTCAGTTGTGGATATGAGTATGGTTTTTGAGTAATAGAGGTGCTGATTAAGTGGTTTTATACCAATTCATAATTAAGGTAATTACTAATGGCTTCAGTACCTAAAAAATCTCGTACACAAATATCTAAAGAAGCGGAAACAGTTAGTTTAAAGTGGTTTTTTGTATACTTTTGTCATGGCAAAACAACGCAAGTACTTGATTAATAAAATAACATACATTAAACAAGAACATTGACATGGTGGTGGTCGGTGGTTCGATCCCACTCGTGCCTACCAACAAAAAATCGCCCGATATCTTTTTAATTCAATTTTAGTTTATGATATCTCATTGAAAATGATGTCAGGACGACCCATGAATAATAAAGGACTTATTGTCCGCTTCGTATTACTCTTTTTTCTCACCTCAATAGCGAGCGCAAATAGCTTTGCTACACCAGCAATGGATTGGCGAGGCGCTTATGTGGGTGGATTCATCGGAGGGGCTGCCAGCACTCACGTTACCACCACAGAACCCATCAGACTTGATAATAATGCATACTGGTTTCGTCCATTTTCAAACTCATTTAATTACGATACCAATCCTTCTGTTATAGCAGGCGGAACGTTAGGGTATAACTGGCGAATTGGTACAACACCTTACCTGATTGGTGTAGAAGGAGAGTATGGTTATATACAAGAGACGGGTAGCCAAGTGGATCCTAATCAATATCCCTATGCAAATCTCCCCGGTCATAATCTGGTGAACACCAGTAAGGCTACCATAAATATCGGAGATAACATGGGCTATGTTCTACTGGGTGGTCGCTTAGGCTATATGCAAAATCGTGCGCTTTTTTACTTGAAAGCTGGTGCTGTGTTTACAGCAACCCGAGCGACTTACATCAGCACTAAAACGGAAGACATGCAGCCGGCTTATTTGAATCTTGCCGGAACCAATCATGAAACCGGTTATGGTGTAGGAGCAGGGGTTGAATATGCGCTTCCTTTTGAGGGATTTTCAAAGTTTTTTGTCAAAGTCGAGTACCTTCTTCTTGATATTCCCAAAACAGAATATGTCTATGGTCACTGCTCCTGCCATTTCTTATGGCGCATGACGGAACATCTGAGTGGCATTAATACGCTGAAAGTGGGGTTGAATTACAAATTTGGATAGTGCTGCTCCCTAGTTGCAGTATCACGCTTTTATCATTGGAGAGAATATATGATAGACCTTTATTATTGGACAACACCTAATGGCCACAAAATTACAATTTTTCTTGAGGAGTCGGGTTTAGAGTATGTCATAAAACCCATTAACATAGGTGAAGGCGAACAATTTTCTCCAGCTTTTTTACAAATCTCACCGAATAACAAAATGCCAGCGATTGTTGATCACGCGCCAGCAGATGGCGGTGCACCCTTATCAATTTTTGAATCTGGCGCAATATTATTATATTTAGCTGAGAAATCGCGACAGTTTTTGTCACAAGATTTACGTGGTCGCAATGAAACCTTACAATGGTTGTTTTGGCAAGTTGCAGGTCTAGGCCCAATGGCAGGGCAAAACCATCATTTTACGCAGTACGCACCGGAAGTGGTTCCTTATGCGATTGATCGTTATGTCAAAGAAACAGGTCGGTTGTACGCAGTATTGAATAAGCAACTCGCTAATCGCGATTATATCGCGCGTGAATATTCAATCGCGGACATGGCATGTTATCCCTGGATTTTGCCTTATGAAAAACAACAACAAAAACTAGAAGATTTTCCAAATATCAAACGTTGGCTAGAGAGAATGCAAGCACGTCCAGCGGTGCAGCGTGCGTATGCGTTGGCAGAAAAAATTAATCCTAATACACAAATGAGCGCGGATGCGAAAAAAATTCTGTTTGGCCAAGATGCAAAGTCTGTCAAATGAAAAACCAAATGCTAGGCGGTTTATCCACAAAAGAATTTCTTCGGAAGTATTGGCAAAAAAAGCCATTGCTAATACGCAATGCTTTTCCCAATTTTGAAGAATTATTGAATAAACAAGAATTACTATCGCTCTCAAGTCATGAAGAAGCGCAATCGCGTCTCGTGAGTTTTCATCGCGGCAAGTGGGAATGTTTTAGCGGTCCATTTAAGAAGAAAGATTTTGCTAATCGTACTGGACTTTGGACTTTGTTAGTTCAAGGTATTAATCATTTTTATCCAGAAGCTGAAGCCTTATTGAAACATTTCAATTTTATTCCTCATGCGCGTTTAGATGATTTAATGATAAGTTTCGCGCCAGGTGGCGGAGGTGTAGGGCCGCATGTGGATTCATACGATGTCTTTTTGTTGCAAGGCAGTGGCAAACGCTTGTGGCAAATCGCAAAGCAAAAAGATTTACAATTGATACCAGATACGCCATTGAAAATTCTCAAGCATTTTAAACCAGAAGATGAATGGTTGCTTGAGCCGGGTGATATGCTTTATCTACCGCCGAATTATGCGCACAACGGCGTTGCTGTGGGTGATAGCATGACTTACTCCATTGGATTTCGCGCGCCAACCCATCAGGAAATTGTGCGTGAATTTTTGGGTTATTTTCTGGATCGTTTTGAAGTTGAGGGAATGTATGCTGATCCAAATTTAACGCCTGTGAAACACCCCGCGGCAATCCCTGATGCGATGATAGAACAAGTTACCAAAGTCTTAAACAAGATCCGCTTCGAGAAAAATGATATAAAAAGCTTTTTGGGAACCTATCTCAGTGAACCTAAGCCTAATATTTATTTCGACTCACCAGAGTCACCATTGAGTAAAGTTGCATTTATTCAAGCCGCAAAGAAGAAAGGAGTTCGTCTGGATTTAAAATCGCAAATGCTTTTTACTGATAAGTTATTATTTATCAATGGAGAATCTTATGCGTTCACAGCGAGTCATTTATTCTTGAAAAAACTCGCGGACAATCGTGAAGTTAAACTGCCAGAAAAACTCGATAAACAGACGACACATCTGTTATATGAGTGGTATCTGAATGGATATTTACAGGATATTTCTACAGCAACACGGGATATATTTTAACCGCACTGATTATTGAAAAAGCAACCCATTATTCATTTCAAACAGAAATCATGAATAGAACAATTAGGCCAGCAGATTTGACCAATACTTTTTATTCTCTTCCTGATATGGATACTGCTATGAGTTTAGGGTTTACTTGATCCATAAAAATCGCCAGTTTTAGGCCTGCTTAATAACACACGCAATTGTCCGCTTGTCAAAAATCGCCATATAAGTAATATTATGAAAATAAAAAGCTCAATTAATCAATGATTTAAATGGGTCAAAATTAACTGTTAATTATTTATATCTTATATAATCAAATAAAAAATAACCAATTTACTCCTATAAAAAGGCTAAAATACTACCATTTTACTTAATTTTGAATATAATAGGTCAATAATAAAAATATGTACAAAAATCAAACGCATTAACGAGGCGAGATAAAAATGAATGATCAAGACTACCGATCGCTCTGTGCAGAGCATAATCAAAATTTAGAAGAAGTGATTAAAGCAATTCATAAGCTGATTGAAGCAAAACGTAATGAGATAACGAATTATTTTTATCTTGGATATGCACATATCAAATTGAAGCAGTGGCAGTTAGCGCTCGCACCACTGATTACTGCAATTGAAATGTGTACCAAGCTTGATGCGACTGTATCGCAAACTGAACAGGTTAAACAATTAATCAGTCGGAATTTATACTATCGTGGTCTGTGTCAGGATAACTTAGGCCATCAAGCTTTAGCGCTTGCTGATTACAGTCAATCCTTGGTATATAACCCACGTTCAGTGATTGTGCTAGAGAAGCGTGCGGCAATCTATTTTAAACAGCGTAATCTTGAAAAGAGTATTGAAGATCAAAGCGTCATTATTCAATTAGCTCCTAATAATATCAATGCATTATTTCAGAGAGGCAGTCAGAGATTCAAGTCTTTTCAAATTGAAGCGCTAGAGTCAAAGGAATTCACGCCAGATCAACTTAAGTCATATCTGGATAACCTTGATCAAGTGATTGATGATTTCAAGAAAATTATTTTATTAAATCCCAATCATTTTCAATCGCATCTTTATTTAGCGAATCTTTATTTAGAGCAAAACAAACTAGATCTTAGTATTCAAAGTTCCACTAAGGCGATTGATATTATGCCAACGCATGTGCCATCTTATTTGCATCGTGCAAGAGCTTATTTTAAAAATCATAATATCAACAATTGCTGTGAAGATATCAATCGTGCACTAGGCTATTCTCACGATGTACTCTTAAATCTTTATAAAATTGAAATTAAACTATTTCTACCTTGGTTGAAAAAAGAAGATCCATTCAATCTGAAATTAATTGCAAAAGTTGAAAAGATCGCAAGAGATTTCAAAATTCCAGTCCCTTCAGGAGAAAAAGAACAAAAATGTCAGGCTTCTGAGGAGAAAGAAAATAATCCACGTCTTGCAAATATCAAAAGGACTACATTCCAACAAAGATTGTTTAAAGCAAAATTAAAGCAATCTGCGCTAGAAACGATACATGAGAACATGGCTCATAATCATGGCGTGGATGAGAAAAATTTAAAGCGTTTAAATGATAGAAAGTTAAATATTAAAAAAAGAATGAGTTATACAGACATCTCAAACACAGCACAAGTTCAGTCGGATGCTCGTGGCAGTCTGATGAAGTTGAGGTAACCGTTAAAGCAGTTTCCTCACTTTGCCAGGGCTGCTTTGCCACATCCCCAAGCAAAATCTTGCGTCTCAAGCACTAGAATGCTATCTTTATTGCTCTTTTTATTAGACTTTTATCATTATTTCTGTCCCTTGCCTCTGCAGGGGATATTATTTTTTGGATGAAGAGATTGTGAGCATGCCAGTGATTACTCTGCCAGATGGCAGTCAACGAAATTTTGAAGGCCCTGTGACTGTAGCGCAAGTCGCTGCAAATATAGGAGCGGGTCTTGCCAAAGCTGCTTTAGCCGGCAAGGTCAACGGCAAATTGGTCGATACTTCCTATGAAGTCGTAGACGATGCGCAAGTGGCTATTGTTACCGATAAAGACCCAGCCGCTTTAGAAGTCATTCGCCATTCAACGGCGCATTTATTAGCGCAAGCGGTGAAATTATTGTTTCCTACTGCGCAAGTGACGATTGGTCCTGTGATTGAAAATGGCTTTTATTATGATTTTGCATTCGGTCGTGCTTTTACGCCGGAAGATTTGCTCAACATTGAAGGCAAGATGCAAGAGTTAGTCAAACAAGATTTAACAGTGACCCGCAACGTGATCACGCGTGATGAAGCCATTCGATTTTTTCGCAGCATTGGCGAAGAATATAAGGCAAAAATTATCGAAGCTATTCCAGGCGATGAAACACTCACGACTTACCAACAAGGTGATTTTGTCGATTTGTGCCGTGGTCCACACGTTCCCAGTACAGGCAAAATCAAAGCCTTCAAACTCATGAAAGTGGCGGGTGCGTATTGGCGTGGTGACTCAAACAATGAAATGCTGCAGCGTATTTATGGCACGGCATGGACTGACAAAAAAGGCTTAGAAGAGTACATCAAGAATTTAGAAGAAGCTGAAAAACGCGACCATCGTAAAATCGCCAAGAATATGGATTTATTCCATCTTCAAGAAGAAGCGCCTGGAATGGTGTTTTGGCATGCGAATGGTTGGATTATTTATCAAGCGATTCGTGAATATATCCGCGAGCGCATCACTGAAGATGGCTATCAAGAAGTTTCCACACCCCAATTAGTTGATTCTGAATTGTGGAAAAAGTCCGGTCACTGGGACATGTTTCATGAGGAGATGTTTACGGTAGAAGCCGATGAAACACGTGTTTTTGCAGTGAAGCCTATGAACTGTCCTTGCCATGTGCAAATTTTCAAACAAGGCTTACGTAGTTACCGTGATTTACCCATACGACTCGCTGAATTTGGCTGTGTGCATCGCAATGAATTTTCTGGTGCAATGCATGGTTTGATGCGTGTACGTCAACTAGTCCAAGACGATGCTCATATTTTTTGTACGGAAGCACAAGTCCAAGCGGAGTCTGTGCGGTTCATCAAATTATTACTGAGTGTTTATCGTGATTTGGGCTTTAATGATGTAATCGTTAAGCTAGCTACACGCCCAGAGAAGCGCATAGGAACAGATGTCTCTTGGGATGCTGCCGAGAAAGCCTTAGCAGATTCCTTGCAAGAAGCAGGTCTGCCTTATGAACTTTGCCCAGGCGAAGGCGGTTTCTATGGTCCAAAGATTGAATTCCACTTAAAGGATTGTATTGGTCGTACCTGGCAGTGCGGTACCTTGCAAATCGACTATAACCAGCCCGAACGTTTAGACGCCTATTATATAACCGAAGATAGCAGTAAGAAGGTGCCGGTCATGTTGCACCGAGCCATTTTAGGTTCTTTAGAGCGTTTCATTGGTATATTACTTGAACACTATGCCGGAAAACTCCCGGTCTGGTTGGCGCCCACACAGGCCGTAATCATGAATATTACCGACCGACAGACCCCATATGTGGAAGAAATCACAAAATTATTCAAAAAACATGGCATTAGAGTGAAATCGGACTTGAGAAATGAGAAGATCGGCTTTAAAATCCGCGAACACACCTTACAGAATATTCCGTACCTATTGGTAGTGGGAGATCGTGAGGCGGAGGCGCGAGCAATATCAGTGCGTACCCAGCAGGGTGAAGATCTAGGCAATATGTCAATTGAACAGTGCATAGAATTCATCAAGGACGCTATTGCAAAGCGGAGCAACCTAGGAGGAAGACCAGATTAGCGCAGAAAAGAAACCTCGTGTAAATGAAGAGATTAATGTCTCTGAGGTCAGATTAATTGATGCAGAAGGCAATCAACTTGGAGTGGTACCGACTCGCCAGGCAAGGCAGCTTAGTGAAGAAGCCGGTCTTGATCTAGTAGAATTGTCGCCAGATGCCAAGCCACCAGTCTGCCGAATCATGGATTTTGGCAAGTTTCGCTTCCAACAAAGCAAGCGTAAGGCAGCTGCTAAGAAGAAGCAGAAACAGGTACAAATTAAAGAAATTAAGATTCGTCCTGCCACGGAAGAAGGCGACTATCAAGTAAAGCTGCGTAATATGTTGCGCTTCTTGGAAGAGGGCGACAAAGTCAAAGTGACTTTAAGATTCAGAGGGCGTGAAATGGCGCACCCTGAATTAGGTATGCAGTTATTGGAACGCATACAAACCGATTTAGCGGAACAAGGTGCCGTTGAACAACGCGCCAAGTTCGAAGGGCGCCAAATGGTCATGGTAATTGGGCCAAAGAAAAACGTGAAGAGTAGCGCGTAAAAGATTGATAGTTAACTATTTGTTCGGTTCGAAATTATTCGGACTGAGCAGTCTTATTTTTATGTTTTAATGAAGTGGAGTGTTAGAAATGCCTAAGTTAAAAACCAACCGTGGTGCAGCGAAGCGGTTTAGAGCTACGGGAAATGGCTATAAACATCGTGGGACTCATCGTAACCACATTTTGACCAAAAAATCGACCAAGCGTAAACGTCATTTACGTGGTGTCATCAGCGTGGCTAAGGTGGATTGCCCAGCAATTGACCAAATGTTGCCGTACGCGTAAAGAGGAGAGAAGAACATGGCAAGAGTAAAAAGAGGCGTCACCGCAAGGGCACGTCATAAAAAGGTTTTAGATAAAGCCAAAGGTTACTACGGCGCGCGTAGTCGCGTATTCCGTGTAGCTAACCAAGCGGTTATCAAAGCAGCACAATATGCTTATCGTGATCGTCGTCAGAAAAAACGCGATTTCAGAGCGCTTTGGATTGTTCGTATTAATGCAGCAGCTCGCGAATGTGGTTTGTCTTATAGCGCATTCATGAATGGCATGAAAAAATTAGCGATTAATGTTGACCGCAAAGTGTTAGCAGATATCGCAGTGCATGATAGAACAGCGTTTGCAGCATTAGCAGAACAAGCTAAGCAGCAATTAGCGGCGTAGTTGGAAAAGTATCATTAGCTTTTACCCACATTAAACCCTCACCCTCCTCGCTGGTAGGTGAGGGTTTTTAATACGGAATCCACGCATGACCCAGCTGGATGAGATACTCAAACAAGCAGAACAACACATCCGTGAAGCGCAGGACTTAAAAAGTTTAGATCAGTATCGCGTCTTATATCTCGGCAAAAAAGGCCAACTCACAGACTATCTCAAAAATCTCGGCCAATTACCGCCAGAAGAACGTCCCCTGGCAGGCCAGCAAGTTAATACCATTAAACAAAAAGTCCAAGGCTTGATAGAACAACGTGAGACAGTCTTGCAAGCTGCACAAGTCTCAGCTCAGTTAGCAGCTGAAACAATAGACATAACATTACCCGGTCGTCGCCAAGAATTCGGTTCATCACATCCTGTTACAAAAACCCGTGAACGTCTTGCTGCCTTATTCACTGAAATGGGTTTCGGCGTTATGGATGGTCCGGAAATTGAAGATGACTATCACAATTTCGCCGCACTCAATATTCCAGATTTACATCCAGCACGCGCTATGCAAGATACATTTTATTTTGCAGATAAAACCGTGTTACGCACCCACATGTCACCCGTACAAATCCGTGCAATGGAACAGTCACAACCGCCATTGCGCATAATCGCCATGGGTAGAGTGTATCGCCGTGATTTTGATATCACGCATACACCGATGTTTCATCAAATCGAAGGATTGATGATAGATGAAAATGTCAGCTTTGCAGATTTGAAAGGAATTTTAATTACTTTTTTACAAGCTTTTTTCGAAGCAAAAGTGCCAATTCGTTTTCGCGCTTCTTATTTCCCTTTTACGGAACCCTCTGCAGAAGTCGACATGGGTTGTATCAGTTGCAATAGCAAAGGCTGTCGCATTTGTAAAAATACCGGTTGGCTAGAAGTGTTAGGCTGCGGCATGGTGCATCCTAATGTTTTACAAATGGCGGGCATAGACAGCGAGCGTTACACAGGCTGGGCATTTGGTGCGGGCATTGATAGATTAACCATGTTGCGTTACGGCATAAGCGATTTGCGCTCATTATTCGAAAATGATTTGCGCTTTCTCAAACAATTTTAAAAACCCATTAAAGGTCACTCATCATGAAATTCAGTGAATCTTGGTTGCGAGAGTGGGTGAATCCCAAAATGACTCGCGAGAATTTATGCGAAAAACTCACCCTGTCAGGCTTAGAAATTGAATCGCTCGCGCCAGTTTCCGACGTTTTTACGGGTGTAGTGGTCGGACAAGTATTGCGAGTCGAAGCGCATCCTGAAGCAGATCGTTTGCATATTTGTGAAGTGAATGTTGCAGCAAGCAAACCGCTTACTATTGTTTGTGGTGCGACTAACGTAAAACCTGGCATGAAAGTGCCCGTCGCATTAGAAAAAGCCGTGTTACCCCATCAAGTTACTATTACAGCAAGCAAAGTCAGAAACGTCATGTCTTATGGCATGTTGTGTTCCGCGCGTGACTTAGGATTAGCCGAAGAAAGTGAAGGCTTGTTTGAATTACCCAGTAATGCACCTTTAGGTAAAGATGTTTGGGAATATTTGAATCTTAGCGATTATCTTATCGAAGTGTCTATCACGCCAAATCGCGGTGACTGCTTAAGCCTCATGGGTATTGCGAAAGAAGTGTCAGCCCTCACAGAGTCACCCGTTATTACACATAAAACACCTGAAATTATAGCAGTCATTCAAGATGTTTTGCCTGTGACTTTGCACAGCAAAGAAGATTGTCCACGTTATGTAGGACGCGTCATACGCGATGTCAAAGCCGATGCTTCTTCGCCTATGTGGTTGCGCGAACATTTACGTCGTAGTGGTGTGCGATCCATCAGCCCAGTGGTCGATGTGACAAATTACATCATGTTGGAATTAGGTCAGCCAATGCATGCATTTGATCTTGATCAATTGCAAGGTGGAATAACTGTACGTAAAGCAAATGCGGGCGAATCATTAAAATTATTAGATGGTTCAGAAAAAAAATTAACGCAAGACACTGTTGTCATTGCCGATCAAGCAAAACCATTAGCTATCGCTGGCATCATGGGTGGAGTAGACTCTTCCGTCACGCTACTCACAAAAAATATTTTTTTAGAAAGTGCTTTTTTCCAACCAGCCTCTATTGCAAAAATGGGGCGGCACTATAATTTAGGTTCCGAATCTTCTTATCGTTTTGAACGCGGGGTAGATCCTGATTTACAGCGTTTGGCGATAGAGCGTGCCACACAATTGTTATTAGACATTGTGGGTGGAAAGCCAGGCCCTGTCACGGAAGTGATTCATAAAGACTTATTACCACAAACTGTCACGATAGAATTACGCGCAGCACGCATTTCAAAAATTCTAGGCTATGAAGTGCCTGCGCAAACCGTCACAGACATCTTGCAAAGACTAGGTTTCACTTGTGAAAAAAATACTACGGGTTGGATAGTCACTGTTCCACCGCGTCGTTTTGATATCGCGAGAGAAATTGATTTGATAGAAGAAGTCGCGCGACTTTATGGTTATGAAAAGATTCCTTGTCATATACCTGCAGCGACATTGAGTATGACAGCGCATACAGAAAACTTGCTTTCTTCAACAGAAATAAGGCGAGTATTATGTGATATGGGTTATCAAGAAGTCATTACGTATTCATTTGTCGAGAAAAAATTTCAAGAACGCTTTTTTCCTGACATGAAAGCGATAGAAGTTGTCAATCCTATGACAGCTGAAATGGATGTGATGCGTGTGAGTTTATGGCCCGGTTTAGTGAATACCTTGCTCTATAATTTAAATCGACAACAAACACGCGCGCGCTTATTTGAAATAGGTTTACACTTTATTCAAGAAGGTGAAAAAATTTCACAAGACACTTGTTTAAGCGGATTACTCTATGGTTCAGTTGCCAATGAACAATGGGGACTTCAACAAAGACCTGTCGATTTTTTTGATCTCAAGGGCGACTTGCAGAATTTATTTAAGTTAACACATGCCGCAGCAGAGTTTAGCTTCAGACCAAGTTCTTCTCATGCCTTGCATCCTGGTCAAAGCGCGGATGTTTATCGTGGCAATGAAAGAGTCGGTATGTTTGGCGCACTCCATCCTGCCATTTTACAAGCCCTCAAAATTGAGGGGGGTGTTTATGTATTTGAGCTCCATTTAGACCCGCTTCTGAAGGCCCTAACCCCGCAAGCCACCGGGCTTTCTAAGTTTCCTGAGATAAGGCGGGATATCGCCATCTTAGTCGATCAAGCCATCTCTGCGGCAGCGCTTCAGGCCGAAGTCAGACAAATTGCGGGCGAATGGCTAAAAGTCGTTGAAATATTTGACGTTTATCAAGGGAAGGGCATAGCCCCTGGACAAAAAAGTATCGCAATATCCTTGACCTTACAGCATTCTTCGCGCACTCTAGTAGATGAGGAAGTCGCAAATGTGATGGAACGAGTCATCAATGGTTTGAAGGGAAAATTCAACGCTGAATTGAGAGGCTAACCTTATGGCACTGACAAAAGCAGATATTGCTGAGCGTCTATTTCAAGTAATTGGGATTACTAAACGTGAAGCCAAAGAAATTGTGGAGCTTTTTTATAACCGCTTAGGCAGCGCTTTGCAAAACGCGCAGCAAGTTAAGCTTTCTGGTTTCGGAAATTTTGAACTGCACGATAAAAATGAGCGGCCAGGTCGTAACCCTAAAACGGGTGAAGAAATTCCTGTCTCAGCGCGTCGTGTCGTGACTTTCCGCAGCGGTCAAAAACTAAGAGCACGAGTTGAGAAATATGCAGGGTCTAAATCACACGACACCCAGCCAGTTGAAGAGTAATGCGGAACAAGAAGAAGTTGTAGATTCTTTACCGCCTATTCCAGACAAGCGCTATTTCACTATTGGCGAAGCAGCAGAACTATGCGGACTCAAACCGCATGTTCTGCGTTATTGGGAACAAGAATTCACGCAACTGAAGCCTGCTAAACGTCGCGGTAATCGTCGGTTTTATCAAAGCAAAGATCTTTTAGTGGTACGACAAATTCGTCAACTCCTCTATGAAGAAGGCTTTACCATAGAAGGCGCGCGCACAAAACTATCAACCCCTTCGATAGAAGAGAATCAATCGCTTAAAACAGATACAGTGGTAAAAAAATTGATTGCAGACTTGGAAACAGTATTGCAAAATCTCAAGTCTGTTGAAGAAGTATAAAAAACCATACAAAACGGGGCGTAGCGCAGTCTGGTAGCGCACTTGTCTGGGGGGCAAGTGGTCGCCGGTTCAAATCCGGCCGTCCCGACCACATAGCAAAAGGAATTGTTCATCGTGGAAAAAATTTGGTTAAAGAATTATCCTCAAGATGTCCCCGCAGAAATTAATCCCGATCTGTATCAATCTATCCCTGAAATTTTTGAAGAGTGTTGTACGCAGTTTGCGTCACGACCTGCTTATTACAATTTAGGCACGACATTAACGTATGCAGAGCTTAATGCTGCGTCGCTTGCATTTGCTGCTTATTTACAGCAAGTGTTGAAATTGAAAAAAGGCGATAGAGTTGCCATCATGCTGCCCAATGTATTGCAGTATCCTGTGGCATTGTTTGGCATATTGCGTGCAGGCTTGGTGGTCGTCAATGTGAATCCACTTTATACGGCGCCCGAAGTTGTACATCAAGTCAAGGATTCAGGCGCTGAAACGATTATCGTGTTATCTAATTTCGCGCGTACTGTGCAGAAAGCCTTTTCCGATACGCCATTAAAACATGTCATTGTGGCAGAAGTCGGTGATATGTTGCCTCAACCTAAAGCATGGCTAGTGAATTTTGTGCTGAAAAATATTCAGCGAAAAATTCCTGCGTGGCAGATACCGCACGCGCTTTCATTTAAAAAAGTTTTGCAAGAAGGTAGAAGACTGACGTTAGAGCCGGTGGTTTTAAGAAATCAAGATATTGCTTTTTTACAATATACTGGCGGGACAACAGGTGTTTCAAAAGGGGCGATTTTAACGCATCGAAATTTAATAGCGAATCTTTTACAGCTAGAGCTTTGGTTGAAGCCGGCTTACACGAAAGGCAAAGAAATTATGGTATCAGCGTTGCCGCTATATCATGTTTTTTCGCTGACGGCTTGTTTATTTGCAATGAAAATCGGCGCCCTGAGTTTGCTAATTACCAATCCACGTGATATCAAACAAATGGTGTCTGATTTGAAGAAATTTAAATTCTCAGTCATGACAGGTGTGAATACGTTATATAGCGCATTACAAAAAAATCGTAGCTTTAGAAAATTAGATTTTAACACATTGAGTTTAGCGATTGGTGGTGGCATGGCGGTACAGCGTGTCGTCGCTGAACAATGGCAATCGTTGACAGGTGTGCCACTTTTAGAGGCCTATGGGTTAACAGAAACATCTCCTTGTGTGACATTTAATCCTGTGAATATCAAATCTTATAACGGAACGGTTGGATTACCGGTTTCGTCTACAGATATACGTATTTTAGATGATGCAGGCAATGCAGTGGCGATAGGCCAAGCAGGGGAGTTAGCTGTGAAAGGTCCGCAAGTGATGCGCGGCTATTGGCAAAATCCAGTCGAAACAGAAAAAGTCATCAATAAAGAAGGCTGGTTATTAACAGGTGATCTTGCATCAGTTGATGAAAATGGTTTTGTGAAAATTTTAGAACGTAAAAAAGATATGATTTTAGTGTCTGGATTTAATGTGTATCCGAATGAAATTGAAGATGTGTTAGTGAGTATGCCGGGGATACGTGAAGCTGCTGTGATTGCAGTGCCAGATGCGAGTTCAGGTGAAGTGCCTAAAGCATTTATTGTGAGAGATAATCCTAATTTGACCGTAGAAGAAGTTATCAAATTCTGCCGGACTAAGTTGACGGGATATAAAATTCCTAAGCATGTTAAGTTTTGTGATGAATTGCCTAAAACGAATGTTGGCAAAGTATTACGACGTGGATTGCGGCAGGCGGATGAGAGTCATTAGTTTTATCATGCCAGAGCATTTTTTGTCATGAGCATTGTCATGAGCACTGTCATTTTTAAGCATAAAATTCTATAGCATTGTCATGCCAGCATGCATTTACATTAGTATCTACACAAGTTTTATTTTTCGATTCTGCCAGCGTGCTTTCAGCTGGCATCCATCTTTCCATTACACAGGCAACGCCCGAGCACACAAAGGGCTGGATGCCAGCTAAAAGCACGCTGGCAGACCCTCAATGTCGAGCTTGTGTAGATACCAATGATGCATTTAGCTGGCATCCATCTTTCCGTTTAACAGGAAACGCCCGAGCACACAAACAACTGGATGCCAGCTAAAAGCACGCTGGCATGACAGATCCGATAGAGTGACTCTCGAGCTTACACTAAACGCTGTTGCGAAGTTCCACCGTTTTTATCTAATTCATTCTGTTTTTTTATTTCTTCCCGCATCTCCAACACTCTTTTATTTTGTGCTTTTGTCAGCTTAGGTGAAGTTTTATTTTTACCAAGCGCTATTTCTCGCAACATTGTCTCTTCTTTTTCCTTATCAGCATTCTGTTTTTCCTCTGATGCATCTCTCGCATCAAAAAACCGCATAGTAGGCACTTGAGGAGAGTAGCTCCCTACAACAATCGGAGCGGAGTCGGATGATGAATCACTGTGCTTATCTGGCGTTTTATCAACTTCATCGTCTTTTATATCTTGAGAAGAGGTTGAGCTAGGTGTGCTTTGTACGGGATCATCATTGACAGGTGTAGTTTTTTGAGATGAAGGAATATCATTATCAAAATCAATTTTGAAATCTGTGTCTGCGTTTTTCTTTTCTTTCTGCTTTTTTAAGTTTTCTCGTATTTCCAAGACTCTTTTGTTTTGTGTCTTCGTCAGTTTAGGTGCAGTTTTATCAATGCCAAGCGCTATATCGTGCAACAGTTTCTCTTCTTTTTCCTTTTTTTCTATGAGTTGAATCCATGGGTCATTAGATTTCTGATGCGTTGAATGGCCAAATAGTCGCATAGGAGAATTTGCCTGAGGCATAAGGTTGTTACCGGTCACGGGAGCATCTTCTTGGCTAGATCCAGAATCATCATCGAATGGATTATTTTTAGACTCAACAATGGGCATCAATGGCTGAGTGGCTAAAGGTACTACTGTGATAGCATTTTTTATATTTTGATGATGTTTCTTACCCAGTTGGCGGAATGCCTGAAGGTCAGCAAAAAGTTTTCTATAATTAGTCGTAAAAGCTTTATCTTCTTCGCTGGTGAGTTCTGTTTGCACTATTGCAAACCAATTCACTCTATCATCGTCATTTGTGATGTCAGATGCTGCTTGTTGTTGAATGTCTGGATCGACTAGATTAGCAAGGTCTTCATTCAGCTGCTTTTCCTCTTTGCTAATTTGGGCGTGTTCAATATTTAATGTATTAAGTTCTGCACGCAATGTTTCCGCTTCGTGATCGAGTTCAACTTTTTGTTCCGCGTGAATAGTGGCATATTTTTCTACATGCAAAATTTTTCTCGCTTCAAAATCATTTTTCTTCGTTTCATATGCAGTAATTTTTCGTTCCAAGAGGGATTTTTCGCGAATGTAAACCAAGTATTTAGCGTGATGAATGAGGTCATTAAAAATTTCTCGACAAATATCTTTCTCTGGATATTTATCCTTGAAGTTCTCTGGATGACGGTCTTTCTCCTCATATGGAGCTTTGTGAATAGCTTTTTTACGCGCGTTCTTATATTTATGCTTTTCAACGTATTGCTGCAGTCTTATTGTCAAGAATGGATTGACTGTATTCCCATTGAATTCCGCATCAAGTCTTGCAAAATCGGCTTTTAATTTTGCTGCTTCTATGTCGAGATTTTTTTGTTCCTTCGCTAGGTTTTTACGAGCTTCTTCTAAGTCTAACTGAAGAGAGGGGGTTCTCAGAAGGCTCGCGTTCCAATGGATTTTTTTTGCGTTTTTACGCTGTCTCTCCTGAGCCTCAACTTTTTTATTGTGGATATTTGCGCTAACTCTGTATGCCTCAAGTAGTCTATTATAATCTGTCTCTTTTATAAGTTGGCGATAGTAATGGATTTCCAGTTTATCAAAGTCAATTTCGTAATTTAATAATATACTGGGATTGCGGTATTTTGTGATAGGGAAAGTAAGGGTTTGGTTTGAGGGACAATTGGCAGTCCTAGCATTGTCTGTATTGGATTTGTCTTTGTCTAGAGCTGCAACAAATAGTTCATCTTGCGAAGGAATAACAATATGGTTGTAACTTTCTGCTGAAAAATAATCCAGTAGACATTTATTTCTACGACGCTGCGCAATTTCTTTATAAATATCGGATGGAGCGAGATGATTTATAAATTCTGCGCAATGATGAAGTTGATTCAATGTGCGTAGTATGTCTGAACTTTCTGGATGCGCTCTATCTTCGTCATCAACAAAGCAAGCTAAAAAGAATAGCGCATGAACAAATTTTGGTGCATTAGCAGGATGTTTAAGAATGGCTAATAGATTCTCTTGTGTATTTAAGAGAATACTCTGATAGGGGGTTGGTACTTGTAATGTTTCCTCGATTTCATCAAGCGAATTGACTGCTTCTTGAGAAAGTCCTAGAGCTTGATACTCCGAAAGAGTTTGGAGACTATTTCGGATACTCTCAAAAACTTTGTTGGCTTGGGGAGAGATGTCATTCTCGGTAGAATATATTTTCGATTCTTCATCGACCGTATTGATCTCATCAAGATAGGTTTTCCAGATGAGATAGTTGTCAGACTTTTCTTTAAAAGCTTGCGCTATAGATTCGCTTGTTGTTTGTTTGTTGCGTATGTCACATAAGAGCGCATCAGATATTCCAGAAAGCGTATGCGAAGATAATGCTTCTATAGCGAAAATCATATCGTTAACATGTGCAGGATGTCGGATAGCTGAATCCGCAATTTCACTAGTGAGAGTTGGATATTGTAAAATGAGTGTAACAACGCTGCGAAGCGTCGCATCACTCATGATAGCAGTAGTATTAAAAAGCTTTTTGTTAATTTCATTATTATAAATTAATTTATTGATAGCGCTTTCGATATTATCTTCATCGTCTGGATTTCGCTTAACTGCGGCTTTAAATTCAGCAGATTGAGTATGCAATAACACAGCTTGGTTGACTGATTGTTCTGCAGTCTCAACGTTAGGTTTTGCTTTTGCTTCAAGTGCTTTTGTTAATTCATCTTCAAATTGAGAGATTTCATCCTTGCTTGGCGTGTAGAGAATCGATGGAGCATTGAGTGAAATTTTGGCGGGGATAGCATCGTTATCAATGATGAGATTGATTTGTGCTAAAGCAGTTTGTGGATGTTTAACAATAATTCTTTTAAAAGTTGATGCATAGGCAATATTTTTTCTATCATCGGCAAATAAAAACTTCAAGATCTTAATACTGTCGGCAGGATGCGCGCAAATAAATTGGATAAACTCAGGGCCACATAGCAATAGCGATTGCAGGTTTTGTTTATTTTGCGGTTGTATAATTTCATGGACTGTTTCAAAGTGCTGGCAATAAAAATTGATGAAGCTTGCGCCAAGATGACGTAGATAATGATATTTTTTTACGATGAAAAGCAAAATTGCTTTAATGTGTTCAGGTTTCTTTTGTAACGCTTCAATGGAGGCAGGTGTCAGCGCTTTAAATTTATGTTGAGATTCAACTAGAAGTAGGGCATTGACTAATGCTGCTTTAGGCTCTTGTTGACAAATAAAATGAAAATTAATTTCAGTTAACTGCCCTTGTGTATTGAGATGCTCGCAACCTGCTATATAAGCACCAAATTTCTTTTTAAGGAAATTACACACTTGACCTGCGGGATCCAATTCACCTCCTGGAGAGGCGAGGATGATTTTTGCTAACGCCACTAGTTGTGTGACATTAAGAGGAGTTTCTGCTGACTGATGAGAGAGAGTTTTATAAAATTTTTCTAATTCAATTATTTCGCCATCAACACCCATGATCGTACGTGCAAAATTATCTGCTTTTTGATAGTAATCTAGCCCTTTTTTAATATCACGAGGCGCGATAATAATAGGGGGTTGATTCGCCGCGCTCGCTTGGGGCGCGGCTGATGATTGTGTTATGGATGAATGACTTGCAGCCATCGTCTCGTCTCGTTTTGGTGGTCTAATTGTGCTTATTTTGGGCGTTACTGTAACATACTAACCTTAAGGCAAGCTTAATCGTCTCCTCCGGCATTGCGCCCCCGTTTACCGTCATTGCGAGCGAGAGCGAAGCAATCCAGGCATTAATGTCCTTCTAGAGAAACATGAAAGCCTGGATTGCTTCGCTCTCGCTCGCAATGACGGAGGAAGGGAGGCGCCATGACACAGATGAAAGACATGTTATACTGCGCAGCTCGATTTCAAGGTGATCTCAATGTCTATGCCCCCAAAGCAATATCAATTATTCGCAACCACACCCAAAGGCCTAGAGCTACTCTTAGTCGATGAATTAAAAGCCCTAGGCGCTACTGAAGCCTCAGAAAAACTAGCCGGTGTCAATTTCACAGGTGATCTGACGCTAGCCTATAAGGCCTGTCTATGGTCGCGCCTAGCCAATCGAATTTTATTAAAGTTAAGGCAAGTCCCAGCGGCAACCCCAGAAGAACTTTACGAAGGCGTGCAATCCATCGCATGGGATGAACATTTACATCCAGAAGGAACATTAACCGTCAATTTTGTCACCTCACAATCACAAATCACGCACACTTTATTCGGCGCACAAAAAGTTAAAGATGCTATCGTCGACCAATTTCGCGATAAATATGATGTACGTCCGAATGTTTCTCAAGACCAGCCAGATATTAATATCAATGTCTATGTAAACAGAGACATCGCAACAATCAGTTTAGATTTATCCGGCGAGAGTTTGCATAGAAGAAAATACCGTTTAGACGGCGGCTCCGCCCCCTTAAAAGAAAATCTAGCAGCTGCCATATTAATTCGCGCCGGCTGGCCTGCTATCGCAAAAGAAGGTGGCTTATTAACCGACCCCATGTGTGGTTCCGGCACCTTGTTAATCGAAGGCGCACTCATGGCAGCAGATATCGCTCCAGGATTGTCACGCGAATATTTCGGCTTTCTAAACTGGAAACAACATCAACCCGCTATCTGGGAAAAACTCAAAGAAGAAGCAGTGAAGCGAAGAGATAATGGCATTTTATCTTTGCCGCCTATTGTTGGATTTGATGAAGATTCAGATGCAATAAAAAATGCGTTTGAAAATATTGAGAGAGCAGGGCTATTAGGGAAAATTCATGTCGAGCGAAGAGAGTTAGCTGATTTTGTTTCTAAGGCGAATAGCTTGCCTGGCTTGCTGATTGTGAATCCTCCCTATGGAGAGCGCTTAGGTGAAATAGAAGACTTAGGGCCGCTTTATACGCTTTTAGGCGATAAATTAAAAACCCTAGCGCCAGAAGGCGAAAGAGTGTGGAAGGCTGCTGTATTTACCGGCAACCCAGAATTAGGCAAAGTGATGGGAATTCGAGCTAAGAAGTTTTATGCACTCTACAATGGAGCGATTCCTTGTAAATTACTGCTATTTGATATTTCTCCTGAGAAGTTTATAGACAGGAATAGAGAAGGTTTTCGTTAGGTCTATAGCGAAGTGCTTTTGCTTTTATATAAAATACGGGGTGGCAGGGAAAAATTTCCTTTCGCGCGGAGCTTGCGAGCACGAAAAAATTTTTCACTGACGGGACCCCAGTCATTAAACAGTCAAAGTAACACCCGCAACCCCTCACCCCTCTCTGCGCTCGGACCTCTCCCTATAGGGAGAGGTGCAAGGATTGCAGAGAGAGGTGAAGAAGCATACAGGGGTGAAACACCCACCAAAAAACCTATGTCTCTCCCCCCATTTCATGGTACAATTTGCGCCGGTTTGAAGTACCACTATTGCATTGAAACTATTTCCAAAATTTATAGTTGAAAGGACTTATGGATACCCCAGCACCCGTCGCCCGAGAAGTTGAAAAAGTCAGCCTAGAAGCTGAAATAAAACAGTCATATTTAGACTATGCCATGAGCGTAATCGTAGGCCGTGCGTTGCCCGATGTACGCGATGGATTAAAACCTGTGCACAGACGCGTGTTATTCGCCATGCACGAGTTAGGAAATGACTGGAACAAACCCTATAAGAAATCCGCCCGCGTCGTCGGTGACGTGATCGGTAAATACCATCCCCACGGTGATACCGCCGTATATGACACCATAGTGCGTATGGCACAGCCTTTCTCCATGCGTTATCTATTGGTCGACGGCCAAGGAAACTTTGGTTCCGTAGACGGCGATGCCGCAGCAGCGATGCGATATACCGAAGTGCGTATGTCCAAATTCGCCCATGCTTTATTAGCAGATTTAGAAAAAGAAACAGTCGATTTCGTCCCTAATTACGACGAATCAGAAATGGCGCCGACTGTGATGCCTACCCAAATTCCCAATTTATTAGTGAATGGTTCCTCTGGTATTGCAGTGGGTATGGCAACAAATATTCCGCCGCACAACTTAACAGAAGTTATTAATGCTTGTGTTGCATCCATTGATAATCCAGAAATTACTGTCCAAGAGATTATGCAGTATATCCCAGGCCCTGATTTTCCAACGGCAGGGATTATTATCGGACGTGCTGGCATCGTAGAAGCGTATCGCACCGGGCGCGGTCGTATCGTCGTGCGAGCAAGAACAAATATTGAAAGCGATGAAAAATCCAGTAAAGAAAAAATAATTGTGACAGAGCTGCCTTATCAAGTGAATAAGGCGCGCTTAATAGAGCGTATCGCAGAATTAGTGAAAGAAAAGAAATTAGAAGGCATTACCGCCTTACGTGATGAATCTGATAAAGATGGTATGCGTATTGTGATTGAATTACGTCGTGGTGAAAACTCAGACGTCGTCTTAAATAATTTATATGTTCAAACAGCGTTGCAAAGCGTATTTGGTATTAACGTAGTTGCCTTAGTTGATAACCAACCTAAAATCTTAAACATTAAACAATTGATTGATGCATTCATCCGTCATAGACGCGAAGTGGTGACACGTCGTACTATTTTTGATTTACGTAAAGCAAAAGAACGCGCACATATTTTAGAAGGTTTGGCGATTGCTTTAGCGAATATCGATGAAATGATTGCCCTGATCAAAGCAGCAAAAGATGCCAGTGAAGCAAAAACTCAATTACTTGCCAGAGCATGGCGCCCTGCGAAAGTCATTGAAATTTTGACGCACGCAGGTCAGCACGATGGTTTAATCATCGCAGTAGATGGATATGGTTTGGCTGATGATGGGTATCATTTATCTCCTGAACAAGCACAATCAATTTTAGAAATGCGTTTGCATCGATTGACTGGTTTAGAACAAGATAAAATTGTTTCCGAACACAAAGAATTGAAAGAATTAATCGTCAATTTAACAGAAATCATCTCAAATCCTGCACGTTTGATGCAAGTTATACGCGATGAAATGTTAGCAATCAAAGCACAATTTGGCGATGAACGCCGTACAGAAATCGTAGAGAGTGAAGGCGATTTTTGTTTAGAAGATTTGTTACCGCAAGAAGATGTCGTTGTCACAGTTTCTCATGACGGTTATGCAAAAATTCAACCAGTTGCCGTGTATCAAGCACAACACAGAGGCGGCAAAGGAAAATCAGCAACCGACATTAAAGAAGAAGATTTTATCGAACATTTATTATTAGCGAATACGCATGACACGATTTTATGTTTCTCTAATAACGGTAAAGTCTATTGGTTGAAGGTCTATCAATTACCGCAAGCTAGCCGAAATTCTCGTGGTAAGCCTATCATTAATCTCTTGCCGTTGGCGCAAGGTGAGCGCATCACAGCGATATTACCAATGCGTGAATATCATGAAGATCATTATGTCTTTATGGCAACTGCTCAAGGCACTGTGAAAAAAGTTGATTTAACAGAATTTTCACGTCCCCGTTCCTCCGGCATTATTGCCGTAGAATTAGCTGAAAATGATCACTTAGTCGGTGTGGCTATCACCGATGGCAAACACGAAATCATGTTGTTCACAAACGCTGGGAAAGTCATACGCTTCGCAGAAGATACCGTTCGTGCCATGGGCAGGACCGCACGTGGTGTACGTGGTGTGAAATTAAGTGAAAATCAACGCGTGATTTCATTAGTGGTTGTTTCATCTAAAGCCGATATTTTAACTGCAACCGAACATGGTTATGGCAAGCGCACAGCAGTCGATGAGTATCGTTCGACAGGTCGCGGCGGCCAAGGTGTGATTTCTATTCAAGTCAATGAACGCAACGGCGATGTCATCGGCGCGATTCAAGTTGAATCCGAAGATGAAGTGATGCTGATCAGTAATAAAGGTACGTTAGTCAGAGTGCCAGTGTCAGAAATTTCACTGATTGGACGTAACACCCAAGGCGTGCGTTTGATTCAATTGACGAATGATGAATTGCTCGTCAGTTTGGAAAGAGTCGCTACCTTGCAAGAGGAAGTGAGTGAATGACCGTCAGAATACCTGTCATCACTATTGATGGCGCCAGTGGTACTGGCAAAGGTGTTGTGACACAGTTAGTCGCAAAACGGTTAGGGTGGAATTTATTAGATAGTGGTGCTTTATACCGTGTTTTGGCGCTAGCTACGCAAAAACACGGGGTCTCCTTAGAAAACGAACCTGTCTTACAAATCTTAGCAGAACACTTAGACGTAAAATTTCAAACCCCTGAAACCGGCGAATTACCCCATATTTTATTAGAGGGGCAAGAAGTCACCGACGCCATACGCACAGAAAAAATAGGCAATGCCGCCTCTAAAGTAGGTACATTTCCTTCTGTCAGGGCTGCATTATTAGGTCGCCAACGGGCGTTTCGGCAATCCCCAGGCCTCGTGACCGATGGTCGCGATATGGGAACAGTCGTATTCCCTGACGCAGACGTTAAAATCTTTTTGACGGCTAGCCCCGAAGAGCGGGCGCGTAGACGTTATAACCAGTTGAAGGAAAAAGGGATTGATGTTAATCTAAGCGACCTTATCGAAGAGCTGCGTGAGCGTGATAAACGCGATCAAGAACGCGCGGTGGCCCCTTTAAGACCAGCAGAAGATGCAGTTTCTATTGATACTGATCGCATGACGATAAACCAAGTGGTCGAGCGTATTATGTTGGAAGTCACAAACGCACATATCGAAAATGCGTGCGGTAAAAAAGGCGCGATGTAATATCACATCGTTTTATTAATTTTTAACTGAAGTATAGATTTCATTTAATATAATAAAAATTAAGTGCGATCTTGGAAAATATCACTATGTCAACAAGCGAAAATTTTGCAGAATTATTTGAAGAAAGTTTAAATATCAGCCCCATGGTCCCAGGTGCCATCATCACTGGAACGATTATCCGAATTGAGCCAGACTATATTGTTGTCAGCGCTGGTTTAAAATCCGAATCCATTATTCCCATCGAACAATTTTACAATGAACAAGGTAAAGTTGAAGCGAAAGTCGGCGACGAAATTAAAGTCGCACTAGACACCGTTGAAGATGGTTTTGGAACAACACGTTTGTCACGTGAACGTGCGAAACGTTTAGAATCCTGGATTACACTAGAAGAAGCGTACAATAAAAAAGAAACCGTCCGTGGTGTTATTCAAGGTCGAGTCAAAGGTGGTTTCACCGTTGAAATTAACAAGATCAGAGCATTCTTACCAGGTTCATTAGTGGATGTTAAACCAGTCCGCGATCCAGAATCGTTAGAAGGTAAAGAATTCGAATTTAAAGTTATTAAAATTGACGCGAAGCGCAACAACATTGTTGTATCACGTCGTCTCGTCATGGAAGCAGAAAACAGTGTAGAGCGTGAAGCTTTACTTGAAAATCTGCATGAAGGCGATGAAGTAAAAGGTATCGTGAAAAATCTTACCGATTATGGCGCATTTATTGATTTAGGCGGTGTAGATGGCTTGTTACACATCACCGACATGTCTTGGAAGCGTATCAAACATCCAAGCGAAATCTTAAATATTGGCGATGAAATCAAAGTCAAAATCTTGAAATTTGATCGTAACAATGCACGTGTTTCATTAGGCTTGAAACAATTAGGTGAAGATCCATGGGCAGATATCGGTAACCGTTATCCCATCGGCAAACGCTTATCCGGTAAAGTGACAAACATTACTGATTATGGCTGCTTCGTTGAAATCGAAGAAGGCATTGAAGGTTTGGTTCACGTTTCAGAAATGGATTGGACCAACAAAAACATCAATCCTAATAAAGTCGTACATTTAAGCCAAGATGCAGAAGTGATAGTGTTGGATATCGATAGCGAACGCCGTCGTATTTCCTTAGGCTTGAAACAATGCACACCAAATCCATGGGAAGAATTCGCGAATAAGCATGAAAAAGGCGAAAAAATCTCTGGCAAGATCAAGTCTATTACCGATTTTGGTATCTTCATTGGCTTGGATGGCGGCATAGATGGTTTGATTCACTTATCCGATGTTTCTTGGAATGAAACAGATGCTCAAGAAGCGGTACGTGAACATCAAAAAGGTGACGAATTAGAAACTGTTATCTTGGCGATTGATGCTGAACGCGAACGTATTTCACTAGGCTTAAAACAATTAGCGAATGACCCTATTGCAAACTATCTGGCTGAAAATGACAAAGGTAGCGCTGTAACAGGTAAAATCACTGAAGTAGATGCGAAAGCAGCGGTTGTGGAATTAGCCCCCGGAGTTTTAGCGACAATACGCGCAGCTGATTTAGCACAAGATAAAGTAGAAGATGCTCGTACGGTCTTAAATGTGGGTGATACAATTGAAGCGAAAATTACAGGGACTGATCGCAAGACCCATATGATTACGCTGTCAATGAAGTCAAAAGATGCTGCGGCGCCTAAGAAGGCAAAAGCGGCTTCTTCTTCCACAAAAGCGACAGCTTCTAAGAAGAAAGAAAAAGGCGCTGAGTCACCGTTAAAGACAACGTTAGGTGATTTATTTAAAGCTAAAATAGGTAGTCAAGATAGCGAAAAATAATTCATTGAGTTAAACGTTAAGCTAATAAAACGGCATCAGCAGTTTCTGTTTGATGCCGTTTTTTTTTAGCGTAAGAAAAAGGGAGCCGCAGTGCGAATATTTAGTTACATTATTATTTTAGTATTAGTCGTAATGGGCATTAGCTTCGCCACGCTCAATTCTCAATCCGTCTCTATCAACTATTACGTTGGTCATAGAGTCATGCCATTGTCATTATTGGTGGTTACTATCTTTAGTACAGGCTGTTTGATGGGAGCGCTCGTTGGGCTATGGTTTGTTGTGAAAGCGAAATTGAAATCCCATCGTCTCAAACAACGATTGAAATTAGCAGAAAAAGAAATTGAAAATTTACGCGCCATTCCTTTACAGGATAAGCATTAAATGAGTATGGAAGGAATTTTATTAATTTTTGCCGGTATTTTTTGTGCTTGGTACATTGGCTACCGCATGCGCGAAGAAGATGAATCGCCGTCGCAAAAAATTAATCTTCCTCGTGATTATTTAGTCGGTTTGAATTTTTTATTAAATGAAGAACCAGACAAAGCAGTAGATATCTTTATCAAAATGCTAGAAGT
>CAJCIZ010000025.1 GCA_903970525.1 Myxococcales bacterium
CCGATTTAGCTGTTGCAATTGCAAACAGCACTAACACACCTGTTCCTGGCGCAAATGATATCTATACTATTACAGTCACAAATAATGGTCCTGCCGCTGTCACAAGCTTGGCATTAACTGATACTGTGATGAATGGATTAAATTCACTAAATGTATTCCAAACCTACTTCAATAATCCAGTCTATACACCTGCCAGTGGTACATTTAATGCAAGTACAGGCACATGGAGTGGATTATCACTTGCGAGCGGACAATCAATTACGCTGACTGTCTCCGGTACAATTAATGCTGCCGCAACAGGAAGTCTTGTTAATACTGTAACAGTTGCTGATACCACATCAGGCATATCAGATCCAGTAACATCAAATAACAGCGCTGAAAGTAGTCTGGCATTAACACCAAGTGCCACTTTAACACTAGCTATGGCATCCAGTGAAAGCTCTATTTCACCTAGCTCTACAAATACTTATACATTAACACTGACGAATACAGGATTAAGCAATGCATATAATGTCAGTGTAGTTGATACCTTGCCGACGCAAGGATTGACTAACATTTCTTCTGCAAACTTACCCAGTGGTGTCACCTTTAATAGTGCTACAGATACTTGGACAATTGGTACTTTGGCAGCAGGAGCCAGTGAAACTTTATATCTGAGTGGAACAGTACCTACTTCTCCGACAGGCTCAACGTTTATTAATCAAGCAGTTGCAAGCAGCAGTGATGCTTCAAACGTCACTGCAACTGATTCAAATAATCTTATTAGCTTAAATGCTTATACTATCGTACAAGAACCAGGCCCAGCACCTTATAGCAATGGTGATGATGCTATCTATCAAATTAATACTGCGACAGGCAGTTACACAGGTATTGTGCCTAACTCAATGAATTCTGATATTGGCGTAGGCAACGTTGAATCGAATAACCATGTCTGGGCAATTGCTGCTGATCCACTCAATGGTTACATCTATGCCATTAACAACTCAGGATTATTGCAAATCAATCCTGCAGATCCACAAGCGACTACCACTTATATGAGCACAAGTTCTACTATTGCAAATATCGGACTTTATGCTGCTATTACATTTAGTCCTGTCGGTGTTGGTAGCGGTGAAACACTCTATGCTGTCAGTGAAACTAATAGCAGTCCTCTCTACACCATCAATCTTGCTGCTGGCACAGCCAGCGCTCTAGGGAGTGCAATCGGACAAACATTAACAGGTCTTGCAGAAAATACAGCAGGCCATTTATACGGCATTAGTAGTAATGGCCAATATCTCTATCAATTAAGTACCATGACTGGCGCCATTTTAGCTACCTTACCTATTAGTTATGCATCGTGTGTCAGCAGCGGAAGCATCACAGGAATTAGCTTTGACTCCAGCGGAGTATTATGGGCTCTAAGTCAAAATGGAGATATTTTCAATATATCTCTTACGCCTGACGCACAAGGACATTATGATGCAACTCTGATTTCAAATTATAGTACAACGAATGCTGGATCTGGTTTTGAATCTTTGACCTTTGCTGCAACGAGTGGATTTGTTCAAAACTCACTAAGTATTTCTCAATCTGATAGCGCTGCCGTTATCGAACCGGCAATATCTAGCAGCAATGAAACCTACACTATTACAGTCAGTAACACTAGCGGTGCTACTTCGAGTAATATTGGAGTTTCTGATTTATTACCAAGTGGAATATCATTTGTCTCTGATTCAGCAAGTACTGGTAGCTACAATAGCTCAACTGGACTTTGGGATATCTCCTCACTTGCTAGCGGCGCAACTGCTACATTAACAATTGTAGGAAGTGTTGCTGCTTTAGGTTCATATACAAATACAGCGACAATTAATTATGAAGATCAACAAAATCTGAATACCTCAAATAATTCAGCCAGCACAACTATCACAGGCGCAGAACAACATCTCAATATTATGGTTTCAGACACCAGCAGCTCAAGCAGTCCTGTTGTGGTTGAAGTCGCTGTTGTTAATCAATCCATGCCTTGGGAATCTATCTTTACACCGCTTGTCTTACCAGCGCATGGTGGACAAACCTACGTGTCACTCCCAAGTGAATTTTCATTTACAGCGGGCACTCACTATTCTGTTGCATTAGAATTACCAAGTGGTGCAAGCGGACAAACAACTATCAATGGCTTTATTCCTATGTTCACCGATGTCGTCAATCCTGCGTCACTGTCTGGCGAAACAGATTCTCGATATGGTTCAGCTTCTAACTGGAGCCATGGTGCTGGCTACATGACACTCAACGCTGGAAGTGCTGAAGGATTCACATCTGTTATTACTGCAGGCGCCTCTTCGACAAATCCGGGTAGCGTTGTGCAATCAGCCACAAATTCAATTGATTCCAATACACCAACTGACAATTCAAGCAATGTTAACTTCTTGTATGGTACAGCTTCTAGCACTAATAATTTAACTGTCACAAGTGGGAATGGTGGAGACTTCCTTTCAGCAGCTTCAGATGCTACACACCATTATGCAATCTATGGGGGCACAGGTAGCAATGTCATTATTTATAACAAAGAAGATGCCTCTATCAACGGCGGCAGCCACGGCAGCACACCTTCTTGGGATATTTTACAACTCGGCGGCAATGACAGTATTTCATTAAATAATGCAAACAATTCAGTCACAGCAACTACAACAAATGGTATTTCTGGTGGCGTACAACTCAGCAATATTTCTGTCATTGATGCAACAGGTTACAACGTAGATAGCAATGGTAATCCTATCGTTAATGCAAATAACACAGTAAGCCCAGGCAATAATTCTGTCACACTACATGCAAATGATGTTTTAGATCTGTCACCCAATACGTTTGCTAATTTGACCGCGGCTGATTCTTCCTTTAACCAAATTGCAAATCAACCAGGTGTCAGCGCGAGCGACAAAGTGATGCTCATTAACGGCAGCAGCAATACAACAGTAACTTTTGCCGAAGGCAATTGGACTCCTGCAGGTACTGTGACTGAAGCCAACGGCCAAAGTTATAATGCTTACACGCATGCCGGAACGACCAGTGGCGAAGCATTGGTCTTAATCAATACGGATATCACCCACATAGTGGGACATAGTTAATTTCAGCATTTTCTCTATTTACTCAATGACTTCTAAATGTTAAAACATTAGCACTACCTTTTTAATGAAAGCTAAGATGACGAGCTGACATTAGGTGTTGAGATGAACAAGGAAAGCTCATGAAGTTAGGCAGAATTTTAGCCATAATTCCAATTTATGCTGTTTTTATGTCTAGCTCGTACGCGCTAACCTTGGCCGAGACGATACAAGAGACTGTAGACCATAATCCGGATATCCTGATTACAGAAAAAGACCACAGCGCCATCAATGAAGCTTTAAAACAAGCTAAAGCGGCCTACCTTCCCAAAGTAAATGTCCATTTTGGTTATGGATTAGACCAAAGCCGTAATGCAAATACCATTGGTGATGCAACGGGGTCATTCCCCACGATGCCTAAGCGCGAAGAAGGCGTCACACTAGATCAGATGTTATTTGATGGATTTGCAACAAAATCTGACGTAGCACGTAATGATGCCCGCGTAAACTCAGCTGTTTACAAAGTTCTTTCCTCGATTGAAGATACCGCACAACGCGATGTTGAAGTTTATTTAGGTGTGTTGAGAGAAACAGAATTATTACAACTTGCAAAAGACAACTTAGCATTTCATGAAAAAATTCATCATCTCGTTGAGCTCAGAACAAAAAGTGGTGTTTCTCGACTAGCTGATCTTTATCAAGCGAATGGAAGATTATCACTCGCACAATCAAACGTTTTAGCTGAGCTCAGTAACTTTAATGATGCGAGAGCCAATTTTTTTCGTACCGTTGGTATTCCTGCTGAAAACATGCAGCCAGCTACACCTCCTGATGAAAAATATCTACCAACCAGTTTGGAACAAGCATTAGAAATTGCATTGAGAAATAACCCTACTTTAAAATCTGCTGATGCAGATATCTATGCTGCCCTAGAACAGCATAGAGTTTCTAAAGCAGTTAATCTTCCTAGACTAGACTTACAATTAGGTGCAGGCAGAGATAGAAACGTTGGTGGTCAGCGCGGCCCCAGCTACGATCAATTTGCGATGTTACGTGTTTCGTATAATTTATATAATGGTGGCGCAGATATCAGCAAGCAGAGAGAAACAGCTTATCAATTGGAGCAAGCAAAAGACATTAAAGAACGTGCAGCGAGACAGTTGATTGAAACAGTAAGATTGACATGGGATTTATTAACAACAGCACGCAGTCAGTTAGAATGGCTGAAGAAACACCAAGATGAATCTGTCCAAACCGTGAATGCTTATGCTAAACAATATGAAATTGGGCAGCGTACGCTATTAGATTTGCTAGATAGTCAGAATGAACTTTTTGCTGCGCAACGCGCTTATGTGTCAGGTCGTTTTGATCTCATACAATCTGAGTATCGTATTTTACGTGATATTGGTGTGTCTGTGGCGGCTCTGAATATCGATCAGATATTACCTGATAAAGCTTATACGAAAGCAGCCGAAGAACTGTATTACGATCGACTGCCTATCAGTCGCGCTTAAGAGGCAAACACCATACCGTTAAACTTTTCTAGGCGGGAGACTTGAATAACACCCTTCTCGACGGCTTCCCTTGTCTGCTTTCTGAAAATCTTCCAGTTTAAAATCTTCACCTTTCTTACTCCAAAAGCCCGTCCAGACAAACCGTGAATTCTTTTTAGACTGATCATACATTTTTTGCAGCAATACAAGGTTTTGATTCGAGTAATCTAAGATTTGATTACCTTTAATTAGATTATAACAAGCTGCTGTACGACTTTTTGGCTCTTTAGCAGCGTAATCACTTATCAGTTTAAGATGAGCCACTGCGCTCAAATTATTCTTCGCTGCATCCTCTTTGAATTGTTTCATCTTATCTGATTGGAGCAAGCTTGGCTTGAACGTTTCGTTATTGCGCACGCTAGAATAATATTGTTCGCATAGACCAATAATGCGTAACGCATCTCGAGTGTCAAGCTCTCTAGCTGTCAGCGCCAATCCTATCTTTTTCTGTCTTTGATTAAGTTTATTTTCTTCTTGCGCCGCTTGAAATATTTTCTCTTTTAATTCTTCTTTTTGTTTTTGAGTTAATTTACTCAACTTGTCATTCGCAGCATCTATTTCTCTCGGCTCAAATCGCAACCCATGCGTGACATTATCACCTTTTGATTCACTGACAAAAATGTCATGTTGCATAATAGACAAAGACTGTTCTTTTAATATTTCTAAAAAACATTTTAGTTTAGAGTAAACAATAAGACACTGCTCCGCTTCTGCTGGCGTATCAAAATTGACGATAGTACCAAGCCACAATTCTGGTAAAAAACCTTTTATGCTTTCGATTAACTGTTCAGGCGATGCGTCAGGATAATCAAATTTTACTTCTGATCGGACAGACTGAGACTCACCATGAGCGACACTAAATGCAGAAAATTTTGGTTTTGGCGCCGCCTGAGGGATAGGTGTATTAGAAGCTTCTTTTATTTTATCTATTATTTTTTGTTTTTCTGTTTCATTCGTAGCAATATTTTTCAATTCAGACGGAAGAGCAATAGAGAGATGAGACGCGTAGTTACCAATTTTAATTTGATAACCTGAAGAGCCTGCATCTTGCGGTTCCATCTTATCTGCTGAAAAAGCCGAATGACAATCAAGGAATGCTTGCAACACAGCAGGATTCTCAGACAAGATTACTAGATTATGCATAGCCTCGAGCTCATGTGAGGTATCAAGCGCAACAATTACCGTGCCATCGTCTAGCAAAGTTTTAGGAAACAAAGACATGATAAGAGTTTTGACTTCTGATAACTGCATTACGACTCTCCATAGATATTATTATTAAGAAAAATTAAAAACGAATAATAGCCTTGGATTCCTTAAGGAAATATTAAATAGAAAGAAGTGAAGAAAAGAAGATAAATAAAAAAGCAGGATCTGATCGAAGTGCTATTTTGTTACTAGGTGGACATCTTGGAGATATTTTAGGCTTCCTGGGAAAATCCCTGGCATGCACACCATATCTGACCGCTGACATCCTCGCATATACTCGTGTAGCTTCGATTCATACCCTGCTTTCGCAAACAGAATAATCACAGCACAACAAATTTGCAACTCCTTTTGCTCATCATTTAGTAAGGCAATATCACGACCTTAGTACCAATTTTCGCAAAATTATTCTCTAACCACTCTGCGTCTGGAATTCGCATATGGATACATCCATGGCTAATATTTTGTTCTGTGAGAATATGATCGGGTGAACCATGTAAAGATTGTCCTTGATTGAAAAACATACAATAAGGCATCTTAGAGCCGCCCTCAGGACGAGGATAAATCTTAGAGACACACTCCTCTCCTTTTTCCGCATAAATCCTAAAAGTGCCAGGTGTAGTGCGGCATGGGCCATCATCATCTGGGCAATAATCCGCGCCAGCCGATGCGATGCCGCCTTTAATCAATTGGCCCGTGGCATCATAAGCTCCCCATGCATAAACTTTAGGGTCTACCATAATGACTTTCTCATGGGTCTCAATCGTTTGAGGGAGGCTCGCAGGGTACTTAGATTCATCATAGACCGCTGCATAGGGGTAATCTTCAGGTGAGTTAGAAGGATGCGTAGGCGAAGGGATATAATCTCTCTGCTGTAATTCATCACCGTCACCCTGGTGGGCGCATCCAGTGATGCCCAATGAGAGGATGCCGATTAACAAGCTGAACTGGCATAGTCTACTGACTAGCATGATTCGTCCTCCTTTATTTCCGTACTTACTCCCTATTATACCCCCTATAGAAATTTGTGCGTAATTCTTACAATAAATAAAAATAAGTTGCTATTTTTATACATGATTTTAATTGTTGGAGGGGTGGGTGTTGAGGAAGCGGGTTAAAGAATATTGTTTAAAATTTTACATATTAGAACAAAATGTTTAATTTTAAATCTATCAACTGCCGTCATTGCGAGCGAGAGCGAAGCAATCCAGGTTTTAATGTCATGAAAGGCTGGATTGCTTCACTCTCGCTCGCAATGGCGGGCTCTGAAGGGCTGCAGCTTGTACCTCACCTAACAGCTTGATACCCTAGCCCCACACTTCATTCAAAAGGAACTTGCATGCTAGCCGTAGCCGTTATTTTTTTCATATTTGCATCTGTCTTTGGATTAGTCGTACTGACTGAAATTCTTCGCAATCATACAACACCTAAGCCCGTCGTTCTTATTCATGGATTCCTTGCTGGGATTGGACTGCTAATTGCATTAACATACGCGGCTATGGGACACAGTTCTTCCCTCTATGTGACGGGATTAGTTGTTTTAATCTTAGCGGCCATCGGTGGATTTACTTTGTTTGCTATTGATGTCAGCCAGAAAAAAATTCCTAAGTTGATGGCGATATTACATCCCATCTTAGCCATCACTGGCGTAGTGATATTTATAGTGTATTTATATTTACTTAAATGAAATAAGAGGTTGCCACAATCATGCCTAAAATTAATTTCCGCATCTTAGCATTATTTATTTTTATTATTTTTAGCTGGGGACTGGCTTGGCCTGTTAATAAAATGGGACTGCAATTTATGTCGCCATTATGGTATACCGCAACGCGCTTAATCATTGGCACCTTCTCCATGTTTTGCATCGTCATCGCTTTCAAAAAATTCTCGCTTCCTACACTCAAAGATATTCCGTTAATTTTAACAACCGGGCTTTTGCAGCTGGGGATTTACATATTATTAACAAACGTAGGGCTTCATCATCTGCCTGCGGGACGCTCTTCTCTACTCGCGTACACAACACCATTATGGGTCATGCCTATCGCTGCACTATTTTTTAAAGAAGAATCTGGATTCTTAAAATGGTTGGGATTCTTGTTTGCCCTCTCAGGATTATTTATTCTCATGAGTCCGTGGCAATTGGATTGGACTGATCACAATGTCTTGTTGGGAACAGGCGCTTTGTTATTAGCTTCCTTGTGTTGGGCAGTCTCTATGTTTTGTGTACGGTATATGACGTGGGAAAAATCTCCACTAGAACTCATTCCTTGGCAATTACTCGTTGGCACCATTCCAATCGTGATTTTCGCCTGCGTACGCGAATCTAATGTCAGCATATTGTGGAATTCACAATTGATATTATCGCTCATTTATATGGGTGTCTTTGTCACAGGTATTTCTTACTGGTGTGGCGTGATCATCAACAAAGAATTACCTACTATTATTGTCTCGCTTGGATTTCTGCTAGTCCCTATCGTGAGCTTGAGTACTTCTGCCATTTTTTTAAAAGAAAATATTAACTTGGCTACAGCCATTGCTTTTGCACTGATTATTTCAGGATTGGCTTTTGTGGTTGCAAAAAAAGAAACCGCACGATAACGAACTATTCTTCGTTATCGCGCGTGCTCATGTCATAGTCTGGGCCTGGATTATCTATCACGTAACTGCCATAAGGTTCTTCAGGCGTAGATTGATACACTCTGTAAGCCCGTGAACGCCAATAGCCTGGTGTGCAACGTCCACAATCATCACAACGCGCTGGCACCCATACATTACCGCAAGGATACCCAGGCATGCCCGGCCACATGTAATAAACTTCTATAGTGGCATGGCTACGTGAATAATGTCTGACCCTATGATAATAGTAATGACGATGATACACAGAATGGTGAATAACACGATGTCTGTGATAGCCACACGAATGACATTCATTGTAACAAGACTCGCAAGGTGGCGGTGACGGATAGACCACATAATATCCGGCATAACTTGAATTGGCGATCAATAGGAAACATAGACACACGAAAAGTCTAAGCGGCGAGAGAAGCTTACTCACTGTGGATGCAGTTTTCATAAGAATTCCCCTAGGTATTACTCATATTTTAGCACTAGATTGGGGATTTGCTGGGGGATCGTAGGGAGATGTGTGTTAGTTATATGAATGTATTAGTTTTTTATTTATTGATTCGTTAACGATTTATTCAAATACTGCTTCACTAAGGTAGAATTGAAATACTCAGGATGCATCAGCTTAGCATTGGATACTGCAGCAACATGTTCTTCTAAGGTATGTGAAAACTGATGCGTTTTTCCATCGCCTCGCGCAACAAAATATAAATAATTATTATGATCCGGATGCATCACAGCATTCAGAGCAGCCAGACTAGGCATAGAAATAGGTGTGGGCGGCAATCCTTTATTGACATAAGTGTTATATGGATTTAAATCATGTAAATCACGTTTGTAAATCGTGCCATCATATCGCGCAGATACACCATAAATTACGGTAGGATCAAACTGCAACATCATATTTTGCTTTAAGCGATTCACCAATACGCCTGCGATCATAGGAAGCTCTGAATTCACACCTGTTTCTTTTTCAATAATCGACGCTGCAATTAAAGCTTGATACGCATTTTGATACGGTAAATCTTTTTCACGCTGCGCCCATGCTTTATTCAAATGCGTTTGCATTGTTAGAAAAGCTCTTTTCAATAATGCAATATCGGATGAACCCGCTACAAAATAATAAGTCTCAGGAAAAAATTCACCTTCAGCATGTAATTCAGGATGTCCTATTTGCTTCATGATGTCTGCATCACTGAGTAATTGACTGGTATGTGTCACAGCGTCATCGTGATTCAAGGTCTCACGCACTTGTTGAAATGTATGTCCTGGCACAATTGTAAAAAAATGATAAACCATACCCGTGCCGTTGACGACTTGATCGATTAACGATCCGGGCGTTGTGCCTTTGGGAAATAAATACTCCCCTGCTTTTAAATGATGTTTCGCACCTTTGTAATGCACGAGTAATTTAAATAAAAAAGGATGTTGAATAATATGTTGTGCAGTTAATTCTGTCGTAATAGATTTGAAAGAAGCGCCTGTGTGCACTTTGAATTTTACGCCTTGCGCATCCCACACAATTGGCCATACTAAAAAGAATAACCACGCGAGAAGAACACCCACGCAAAAAATGAGAGTCAAAGCAGCAAAAAAAAGATTCGAACGACGCGGTGTCATCATATCCCTATGAAAATCACTTTAGTTCGCGAAATAATAAAGTTCCATTTGTCCCACCAAAACCAAACGAATTTGACATCGCAGATTTGATAAGCATTTTTTGTGGCGTATGGGGCACAAAATTTAAATCACAACCTTCGCTAGGATGATCTAAATTAATGGTTGGCGGCGCGACTTGATCACGCATAGCTAAGATTGAGAAAATCGCTTCTACAGATCCTGCTGCACCTAACAAGTGACCTACCATAGATTTCGTAGAGCTAACAGCTAACTTATACGCATGATCACCAAAACTACGTTTGATGGCCACGACTTCTAACTCATCGCCCACCGGTGTTGAAGTACCGTGCGCGTTAATATAATCGACATCTTCAGGATTCATGCCCGCATCTTGTAATGCATTTTTCATTGCATTTGCAGCGCCTAAACCTTCCATATGTGGCGTAGTAATATGAGACGCATCTGCGCTCATACCAAAACCTACTAATTCAGCATAAATTTTTGCACCACGTTTTTTAGCATGTTCATAGCTTTCTAAAACAAGAATGCCAGCGCCATCGCCTAAGATAAATCCATCTCTATCTTTATCCCAAGGACGACTTGCTTTTTCGGGTTCATCATTACGCGTTGATAATGCACGCATTGCAGCAAAACCACTGACACCTAATTTGGTTGTTGCCATTTCAGAGCCACCTGCCAACATCACATCCGCATCACCATACGCAATGATACGTGCGGCTAAACCAATGTTATGCGTTCCCGTCGTGCACGCAGTGACAACAGCGATATTAGGGCCGCGCATGTTGTACATGATGGAAAGATTCCCCGCTATCATGTTGATGATAGCGCCAGGAATAAAGAAGGGAGAAATTTTTCTAGGGCCTGATTCTGCTAAGATATTACTAGACTTAGCAATCATAGGTAAACCACCTATGCCTGAACCCACAGCTAAGCCTATACGATCAGCATTTTCTTCTGTGACTTGCAGGCCGGAGTCATTCATCGCCTCAATGGCAGCCGCAATTCCGTACTGAATAAAAATATCTTTCTTGCGCGCTTCTTTTTCAGTCATGTAAAGAAGTGGGTCAAAATTTTTCACTGTCGCACAAATACGACAGCTCACATCGGACGCGTCAAAGTGGGTGATAGGTGCTATACCACTTTTTCCTGCCAGAATTGCTTTCCAGGTATCGTCCACGTTCAATCCGAGCGGACTCACCATGCCTAAACCTGTTACAACTACTCGTCGCTTACTCACAGCGGACTCCTGGAATCGCAAACCAAGACTTACTAACCTTTGCTACGCTCTTCGTGATGAGCCGTAATGTAATCAATCGCTTGTTGAATGGTTGTGATTTTTTCAGCATCTTCATCTGGAATTTCTGTTTCAAATTCTTCTTCTAATGCCATCACTAATTCTACGGTGTCTAATGAGTCTGCGCCTAAATCATCTACGAATGAAGAATCATTTGCCACTTCTTCTTCTTTAACGCCTAACTGCTCAACAACAATCTTTTTTACGCGAGCTTCAATCGTACTCATTTCAAGTTTCCCCTTGTCGATAAAACACTGATCAATAAAGCAAACACAGCCCGAACAGACTGAGCTGCGTGTCGTAGTTTATTAGAAAAACGGTAAGTTGCAAGCTGAATTTTTGCAAATCAACCCATGAACATCCCACCATTTACGTGCAATGTTTGACCAGTTATATAGCCAGCGGCTTGAGAGGTCAAAAAAACCACAGCAGCTGCAATATCATCTGCGTGGCCTAAACGTTGCATAGGGATACGTTGGAGCAAGGCATTTCGCTGCTCTTCTGGTAGGTCCCGTGTCATATCGGTGTCTATAAAACCTGGTGCAACAGCATTGACGGTGATATCCCGCGACCCTACTTCTTGGGCTAAGGACTTAGTAAAGCCTATGAGGCCAGCTTTTGCAGCAGAGTAATTGACTTGCCCAGGGTTACCCGATGAGCCAACCACAGAGCCGATATTCACTATTCTGCCCCATCGGGCTTTTAACATATCGCGTAAGCAGGCTTTGGTCAAACGAAAGATAGAACTTAAATTGGTTTCAATCACTTTGTCCCATTCTTCATCTTTCATGCGTAATAATAAATTGTCTTGCGTGATCGCAGCGTTATTCACAAGTATGGCAGGCATACCAAAACGCTCGCGTATGGTTTTCATCGTTGCTTCAATTGATTCAGGTTGTGCGACATTCAGCGTCAATCCACAGCCTTCTATACTTGCTTTTTGAAAAGCTTCTGTAATTTTTTCTGCGCCTTCTGGGGTAGTTGCCGTTCCAACCAATATCGCGCCTTTGCGTCCTAACGCCTGCGCAATAGCATGCCCAATTCCACGGCTTGCACCTGTCACTAAAGCGATTTTGCCTTTGTGTGGCATAGTAACTCCTTAGCTTTCTGTCTCGACTGAAGCGTTTAAGCTTGCCACATCGGCTGTATTAGTCAATTGCAATTCTGCATTGATGCGTTTATTTAACCCATTCAAGACTTTTCCTGGGCCACATTCAACAATGCGTGTGATGCCATGATTGGCGAAATACTCTATCGTTTCTACCCAACGAACGGGTTTAAATAATTGTCGTGTTAATCCATCGCGAATGGCATCGGGTGAATCATATATTTTGACATCCACATTACTGATGACCGGAATCGTGGGTTGTTGAATCGTTATTTTTGCAAGCAGTGCAGATAATTTTTCTGCCGCGGGTTTCATGAGTTCACAATGCGATGCCACGCTCACGGGTAATAATTTTGCTAATCGTGCACCAGATTCTTTTGCCAAAACAATTGCGCGTTCGACTGCTTTGGTATGACCAGCAATGACCACTTGCCCGGGTGAATTATAATTCGCGGGCGTTAATATTTCGCCGGGTAATGCAGATTTTTCGCAAAGTGTTTTAACCGCAGCATCATCTAAGCCAACAATTGCTGCGAGTGCGCTACTGCCAGCAGGGACAGCTTCTTGCATAAATTGTCCGCGTGCTGCGACTAATTTAATGCCTGCCGCGAATGAAATTGCATTTGCACAAACGAGAGCAGAATATTCGCCTAAGCTGTGTCCTGCTAATAAAGCTGGTTTGAAATCTTTTTTTGCGCTGAGTATGCGCCAAATCGCATAAGACGCTGCGAGTAATGCCGGTTGTGTATGAATTGTTTTATCGAGTTCTTCTGCTGGGCCGAGTTGGGTTAATTGCCAGAGATCATAGTTCAATACGGATGAGGCTTCTTTGAATGTGATTTCAACTTCAGGAAAAACTTTTGCGATATCGGCGAGCATACCTACGGATTGAGAACCTTGACCGGGGAAAACGCATGCGAGAGTATTTGTCATGACTAACATCCTTTTCTAATACTTAATCAACGCCGAGCCCCAAGCTAACCCACCCCCAAAGCCTTCTAATAACAACATATCACCGCGTTTAATGCGGCCATCGCGAATAGCTTTATCTAATGCGAGAGGAATCGATGCGCTAGACGTATTACCCTGATCTGGCAAGGTAATCGCGACTTGATCCATATCTAAATCTAATTTTTTTGCCATGGATTGTATGATGCGAATATTCGCTTGGTGTGGCACTAACCAGTTAATATCAGATTTTTTCAAGCCATTTGCTTTTAACGTTTCATCAAACAAGTCACCTAGAATATTCACCGCTAATTTAAACAGTTGATTACCTGTCATCTGGATATATAGCGCACCTTCAACATCCATAGGTTTACCAATACTCACAGGCAAAGATAAAACATCTTTATGCGTACCGTCTGCATGTAAATGCGTCGATAACACACCAGGTTCTTGACTCGCGCCTATCACAACAGCACCTGCACCATCACCAAATAACACACAGGTTGTGCGATCTGACCAATCCACCACACGCGACATCACTTCGCTACCAATTACTAAAGCACTTTTAATAGCGCCACTTTTAATATATTGATCTGCAATACTTAATGCATACATAAATCCCGCACACGCAGTGGAATTTAAATCAAACGCAGGACAACCTGCGATGCCTAAACGTTGTTGTAGCAAACACGCCGTGCTGGGAAACATTTTTTCTGGGGTTGTTGTGGCGATGATAATCATGCCGATTTCTGCAGGTGTAATCCCTGCGTCTGTCATCGCTTGACGAGAAGCTTTTTCTGCCATGGTTAATGCTGTTTCATGCTCTGCTGCAATATGACGTTGATGGATACCGGTACGTTCTACTATCCAGTCATGCGTGGTATCAACAATTTTTTCCATATCGGCATTCGTGAGAATTTTTTCAGGAAGATAAGCCCCTGTCCCTAGGATTTTTGAATAAATCATTTTATCCGCCATTATTTTTCAATAATTTTTCGACTTCTGCACCGATCAACTG
>CAJCIZ010000026.1 GCA_903970525.1 Myxococcales bacterium
GAATCTTTAACGTCTTTACAATTAACCTCACAAAAGGATTTAGACAAAGTAAACGAACATAAGTCTACTTTAGAAGAAAAAATTGTGCAGTTGACTAGCCAACTGGAAGAAGCACGTACTGCTAAAGAAAACGAGCAAAAAGAGTTTCAGGGGAAAATTGATCACCTCAACAACACCTTACAAACTCTAGAATCAAATTCACAGAATTCCGTGGTCGAACTTAGTGAAGAAAAAGGTAAATTAATTGATGAAATTAGTGCTCTAAAATCAAAACTTCAAACTTCAATGGAACTTAATACCCAGTTTGAGTCTGAACAAAAAGAACTTCAACGACAAATTGGTGAGCATAAAGAATCTCTAATATCTTTAGAGACAATCGCACAATCATCTTTAGATGAACTAAATGAACATAAGACTTCTTTAGAAAATGAGATTATGGAGTTAAAGAATAAACTTAACATTGCATATGACGCTGTGGTCCAAGTTAATGAAGAAAAAGTTAAATTAACCGGTGAGATTAACAATCTAAAAACTCAGCTTCAAACTGCAACAGAACGCAATGCTCAGCTTGAATCTGAACAAAAAGAACTTCAGCAACAAATTGACAAGCATAAGGAATCTCTAACGTCTTTAGAGACAACCTCAAGAGGAATGAGATCCGAGTTAGATGAGAGCAAAAAACAACATGGACTTGATAAAGAAGCAAACGCTCAAACCATTGAAGATCAATTAACCAAGATAAAAGAATTAGAACGTCATATTGAACAATTAAATAAAGCCAATGACAAAGATAAATCAGCATTAGGTGATCGAGTCAAACAGCTAGAAAAACAGTTGCTCGCAGCTAAAAATAAAGCAGATAAATTCCAAAAGGATAATGGCCTCGTAAGTAATGAAAATATTACTCTAAAACAAGATATCGAGCTTTTCAAGGATAAAATCTCAAGGCTAGAAGTACAGATCCGAGAGCTCTCAGATGAACTCACTCAAGCCAGGGAACAAAAATCATCCCCAGAACAGACACAGAGAACACCTGCGTCCAGCCGTAACATCCTTGCCATAGACACTTCTGCGCAATCTGATTCTTCGTTTACTTCGTTTAATTCAGATGATGAGGTAATGTCACCACCTGTTGCTCCCTCAGATGATGACGAGGTAGACTCGCAGACGATGTCACCACCAGCCACGCATTCTGTTTCAGATGCTAGCAAAGTGAATACATCTAATACCTTCTCGCCTCCAGCAGTTGGTTCAAATAACAATACCAATGCATCAGTTTTTTCGCCTCCCGCTGCTGATAATAATGAAGAATTCTTCCCTGATGTGTCAGGCACATTCTCACCCATACAGCATCAGGTTCCTCTGTCTGCGCAGAGAGATGAACAGAATCCAATTACGCCTTACTCTAATGGCTACGGAATTGGCAGTGGAACTTCTCTGCATGGTCAGGTGCCCACTAGTCTCTTGGAGAAGTTTAATAACGAAGGAAAAATAGACACTGAGTCACCACGATCATCTTCTTCTAATGCAACATTACCGAATGGCAAAGGACATAGTGCGACTCAGTCTTATTTTTCGCCTATACACGGGAAAAATAATTTCATGTTTAACCCTGCAAATGGCCAATCAGCTGGCAAACCTGCTGAATTGTCAGATGATCTTAGTAATACAAGTGGCACACAACAAAACGCGAGCTCTACTTCTATGAGTTTTAACGGGACCCCGACGAGTTAAAAGAATCGCTGTCATTAATAAAAAAGGCACTATGCAAATCGCATAGTGCCTTTCTTGTTTTGATAACGCTAGATTACTGCGTGTTAGCTGGTGCAGTTGTGTTGCTGTCTTGCGTTGTGGTTGTTGTAGCGGGTGTAGCTGCTGTATCTGTTGTTGTGGTCGTTGTTGTGTTTTGTTGATCTGTTGAAGCGCTGGTTGTTTTCTTTTCAACAGCTTTTTTGTGGTGATGCTTTTTGTGCTTCTTATGCATCTTGTGTTCTACTGGTTGTGATTCAACAGTGTTTGTCGCAGCTGGTTGAGCTGTGTCTGTTGTACCTTTAACAGTATTACATGCTGTCAACATAACAACACTTGCCGCAATACCCATACCGATTAAAATTTTCTTGCCTAAGTTTTCCATGAGACTCTCTCCAAATAATAGATACTAATATGAAATCATTTATCTTTCTGCGATACTATATTGCGAAATCGCTTAATTTTCAATTGTTTTGATGGATATTATGCTATATGAATAACTGGGTTCCTTTTCTCATCTTTGCGCTTTCTTCTTCTTTAACACCTGGCCCCAATAACTTTATGTTAATGACCTCGGGTATGCATTTTGGAATCAAACCCAGTTTGCCGCATTATTTTGGGATTTGCTTGGGGTTTTCCCTAATGATTTTAATTGTTGCCCTGGGAATGGGGGTTGTTTTTACAAAATATGACTGGATTAGGCAAACATTAAAAGTCATAGGATCGATATATATGCTTTACCTTGCTTATCAAATAGTCATTTCGCACAGCAAACCTTCCAAACAAAGTTCTAAAAAACCGCTCACTTTTTTACAGGCTTCTTTATTCCAATGGGTCAATCCTAAAGCGTGGCTCATGGGGGTCGGTGCGATTTCTATTTTCACGCTGTCGACTCATTACACTTATAATGCCATTTTCATTAGTGTCATCTATTTTCTAACTTGTATTCCCTGTACAGGGGCTTGGCTTATTTTCGGTAAGATCTTGCAGTCCCTGTTAAAAACCGACAGGTCCCGCATCTGGTTTAATATCATCATGGCAATTGCACTGGTTGCCTCGATCGGCATGATGTTTATAGAAAAAAAGACATGATACAATTTCACATATCTAAAATAGCTTAAAAGGATGATCGCGTGGAAAAAAATTTTGAAAAAGTACTACAAGGCTACCAATTATTTCGTGAGAAATATGCGCATGGCGACCAATCCGTTATGCAATATCTTTCTCATTATGGTCAAAAACCTAAAATCATGGTTGTTGCGTGTTGCGACTCACGAGTCGATCCTGGACTGATACTACAATGTGATCCGGGTGATTTATTTGTCGTACGCAATGTTGCAAATATTGTCCCACCTTATGAAAAAGATGAAGCACACCACGGCACCAGTGCCGCCTTAGAATTTGGCATACGCTTTTTAAAGGTGAACCATTTAATTTTATTAGGACATAGTCAGTGTGGTGGTATTCAAGCTTTACTGAATCATGATGATGCGAATAACAACGATTTTATCAACAATTGGGTGTCACTGATTAAAACAGTAGATATCGCTTCACAAGACGTTGACGATTGCGCGAAATCAGCCCTGAATCTTTCATATCAAAACTGTCTAACTTTCCCTTGGATAAAAGAAAAAGTGCAAGAAGAACAGTTAATCATCCATTCGTGGTTTTTTGATATTAAATCGGGGCAAATTTTTACTTATTCACATAAGAAAAATACTTATCTGCCACTTGATCCTGAACATTTTGATATAACCTTTTGAGGAATTTTAAAATGAAAATCATTGTCATTGGTGGAACAGGTACTATAGGAAAAGCCATTGTTAAAGAATTAGCAACACGTCATTCGGTTATTGTTGCGGGTCATCAACACGGTGACATTAAAGTTGATATTAAAGATGCACACTCTATCGAAAAAATGTATCAAGCCGTGAGTGCCGTAGATGCTGTGGTCACAGCAGTCGGGAAAGTGCATTTTGGTGAATTCGCTGCGATGACGGCTGAAAATTACGAAATCGGTTTGAAAGATAAATTAATGGGGCAAGTGAATGTAGTGTTGATAGGCTGCAAATACCTCAATGACAAAGGCTCTTTTACATTAACCAGTGGTATTCTCAGTCATGATCCTATCCGTTTTGGCTCATCCGCTTCCATGGTCAATGGCGCTTTAGACAGTTTTACGAAAGCTGCTGCGATTGAAATGCCTAGAGGCATTAGAATTAACACCGTCAGTCCTACTGTAATTACAGAAGCGATGGGCTCTTATGCAGAATATTTCCATGGCTTTGAACCTGTCTCTGCTGCTCGTGCAGCGCTGGCCTATAGTAAAAGTGTAGAAGGATTGCAAACAGGACAGATCTACCGGGTTGGGTAAATCACTTTTTTACGTGTAAGGACACACAATGGATTTTAAATTACTCGGCAGCATTTTACTGATTGTGGGAACTTCCATAGGCGCAGGCATGTTGGGGCTTCCTATCGCCGCTGCAGAACTGGGTTTTATGGGATCTGTGATGTTGTTATTTGTCTGCTGGATTTTTATGACAGCAGGCGCACTGTTAATTCTTGAAGTCAATTTGTGGCTGCCTCAAAACAATAATTTGATAACGATGGCAAAAGCAACTATAGGTCCACTAGGACAAATTATCGCTTGGATTACTTATTTATTACTGCTTTATTCACTCTTGTGTGCTTATATCGCAGGTGGCAGTGATTTATTTCAAAATTTATTAAAATCCTATAGCATTAACTTGCCTTTATGGAGTTGTGCAACACTCTTCACCCTCTTATTTGGCACTATTGTTTATCTCGGCATACGTTCCGTTGATTATGTCAACCGCGGTCTCATGTCTGTTAAAGCGATTGCTTATGTTATTTTAGTGATATTGCTCATGCCGTTCATTTCTACCGCTAAAATTGCTGCGGGAAATTTAGCGTATCTGACATCGGCTTCCGCCTTAACTGTCACAGCAACGTCTTTTGGTTATGCAACAATTATCCCTAGCCTACGTGTTTATTTTGCAGGGGACGTCAAAAAACTCAAATTGGCTATTATCATAGGCAGTACCATTCCATTTATTTGTTATATCATTTGGGATGCTGTGATTATGGGTGTGATTCCGTTGAACGGCGACCATGGTCTCGCTGCCATGTTACATTCCTCCAATTCAACCAGTGATTTAGTCAACACAGTCAGCACGACGGTTGCCACAGGTTCCGTCACCTTGTTTGTTAAATTATTCACTTCCATTTGTGTGCTCACTTCATTTCTCGGTGTCGCTTTGTGTTTAACCGATTTTTTTGCGGATGGTTTCCAGTTAGAGAAAAAAGGCATGGGCAATATTTTCATTCATGCAGTAACTTTTTTACCCGCACTGATTATTACCATATTTGTCCCTAACGTCTTCATGAAAGCACTCAGTTATGCGGGTATTTATACGATAGTGTTACTTGTTTTATTACCCACGTGGATGGCGTGGCGTGGCCGCAAGATGAGTCAGATGAAGGGTGAATTTAGATTGCCGGGTGGAAATTTTTCTTTGGTTGCACTGGTGATATTTTCGATTTTCTTAGTGGTGAAAGGGAGCGCGGGGTAGGCTCTTTAAATAACAATCTTGTCATCTTCACGCGCAGCGATACAATGAATTTCTGACCCGCGGGCTTCTAGCATAGCTTTGGCTTGAGACAACTTACGATCGATATCTTCGTCATACTGATCAGGATCATGGTGAAATAAACACAGTTTTTTCACCTTTGCTTTATCCGCCACATCAACAACACGGCTTAAGCAAGAATGTCCCCAGCCCTCTTTTTTGGCGTATTCATCATCCATATAAGTGGCATCGATCACTAACAAATCCGCTTTATTCACAAAATGAATTAACCTATCCACTTCATGTTGATTAAAGTGCGGCGAATTTTCTAGATATAATTCATTATCCGTAAT
>CAJCIZ010000027.1 GCA_903970525.1 Myxococcales bacterium
TGGTGCCTCAACACTGGATATTATTAATCAAGTTAAAGCGATTATTCCCAAAATCATGGATGGTATGCCGCCAGCTTTAAATCTAAAAGTGTTTGGTGACCAATCTCTTTTTGTGCGCGCAGCAATCAATGATGTGATTCAAGAAGGTGTCATCGCGGCAATATTAACAGGTCTTATGATTTTGCTCTTTGTAGGGAGTTGGCGTAGCACTTTGATCATCACAATATCGATTCCTCTCTCTGTGCTTGCTTCTATCATCATATTTTCTGGCTTAGGTGAAACTATCAATATTATGACACTCGGTGGTTTAGCGCTTGCTGTGGGTATTCTCGTAGACGATGCGACGGTTGCAATTGAAAATATCAATTGGAACTTAGAAAAAGGGAAAGAGGTTGAAACAGCCATACTGGATGGCGCGCAACAAATTGCAATTCCAGCGTTTGTTTCAACTATGTGTATTTGCATCGTATTTGTGCCTATGTTTTTCTTGCGAGGGGTGGCGCATTATTTATTTGTACCTTTGGCAGAAGCAGTGACTTTTGCCATGATCGCATCTTACATCTTATCTAGAACGCTCGTGGCAACATTGGCAAAGTATTGGCTACATAAACAAACGGATACTAAGAAGGTCGTAGAAGACGATCATCACTATCATGTCTTTAAGAGAATACATCATGTATTTGATGAACATTTTTATTTATTGCGATTGCGTTATCGTGAGCTATTAGAAGTTATTATTGAACAACGAAATATTTTTATTTTAGTGTTTTTAGGTTTTGTGATTGCTTCCATATTGCTGTTAAAGCCTTGGTTAGGATCTGATTTTTTCCCTTATGTCGATGCGGGGCAGATCAAATTACATCTCAAAGGTCCAACAGGCATGCGCGTGGAAGAAACGGCAAAAACCAGTGCAGAAGTCGATAAAGTGATTCGTCAAGTGATCCCAGATGGCGAACTGAATACTATAGTGGATAATGTAGGCCTACCTGTCAGTGGCATTAACCTATCTTACAGCAACTCTTATCCTGTAGGGCCATCAGATGCCGATATTTTAATTTCACTGAAGTCTAATCACCATTCAACGGCAGATTATGTGCGCAAATTAAGAGTGCTTTTACCGCAAAAATTTCCCGGCGTCCAATTTGCATTTTTGCCGGCGGATATGGTGGGACAAATTCTAAATTTTGGTTTGCCAGCACCAATTGATTTACAAGTTATAGGATTGAAAGTCGATGAAAATAGAGCGTATGCAGCATTACTTCTTGACAGAATTATTCACGTTCCTGGTATTGTGGATGCGCATATTCATCAAGCTTATAATTATCCGCAGTTAAACGTTGATGTGGATAGGAGTCTTGCTAAAGAACTAGGCTTAACACAGTTTGATGTAGCTTCAAATATGTTGATTACTCTAGCTGGGAGCTTTCAAACCTCTCCTACTTTTTGGTTGGATACAAAAAATGGTGTGTCTTATCCTATTGTCACGCAAATGCCGCAATATCGAATTGACTCACTGCAAGACTTAGAAAATATACCGTTGACTTCGCTCACTAAGAAATTACAAATCTTAGGTGCGTTATCAACTATTAAGCGCAGCTTTACTTCAGTTGTTGAATCGCATTATAACGTGCAACCGGTGATTGATATTTTTGCTTCTGTGCAAGACCGCGATCTGGGTGCGGTCGGTAATAATATTAATGCAATTATTAATGAGACAGCGAAAGATGTCCCTAAAGGATCCTCTGTGATTGCGCGTGGACAAATGCAAACTCAAATCACCTCATTTAAAGGATTGTACTCAGGTCTTATCTTTGCAATTATTTTAGTTTATCTTCTGATTGTAGTGAATTTTCAATCCTGGGTTGATCCATTTATTATCATTTCAGCGTTACCTGCAACAGTTGCCGGTATCGTTTGGATGTTGTTTTTGACGCATACTACGTTGAGTGTCCCGTCATTAACCGGTGCAATCATGTGTATGGGTGTGGCAACAGCCAATAGTATTCTTGTTGTGAGTTTTGCACGGCAAAATTTGTTGGAAAATAACAATGTCGTTGCTGCAGCGATAGATGCTGGATTTACTCGAATGCGTCCAGTCTTGATGACGGCGCTAGCGATGATGATTGGGATGTTACCGATGGCGTTAGGCCTAGGCGAAGGGGGTGAACAAAATGCGCCATTAGGACGTGCAGTAATTGGTGGTTTATTTTTTGCGACCATTGCAACGCTGTTTTTTGTGCCGGCTGTGTTTTGTTTAATTCATGATAGAAAGAAATAATCTACTGTAGAGACTTAAAGGATTTTTCATGGACAGAAAAGCTAACAAAAAATTCTCAAAGACATTTATTCATCGTGTTCGTATTTTTTTTGTTGTGATGCTTGCGATCGCTCTGATCGGTATTGCTTACCGCATCGTGGAATATATCTTTCTACGCTTTAGAACAGAGCAACAATCAGTCTTAAATGTTGCCATACTTAAAGCGACAGCGGAGGCTGTCAATGAAGAAATTATTCTGCCTGGCACTGTATCAGCTTGGCATGCGGCAACTATTTATGCGCGCACAAATGGATATGTCGTAAAATGGATGGTCGACATTGGTGCGTATGTCAAAGCGGGTGATTTATTGGCACTTATCGCAACACCTGAGGTAGATGCACAACTACGTCAAACAGAAGCTGATTTAATTACGGCAGAAGCCAATTATACTTTAGCGCATACCACAGCAGTGCGTTGGAAAAATTTATTAAAATCAGATTCAGTTTCAAAACAAGAAACAGAAGAAAAAGTGAGTGATGAAAAAGCAAAGGCAGCAATTGTTACCTCTACGCGTGCTAATCGCGATCGCTTAAAAGATTTAGTGAGCTTCGAGCGTGTCACGGCGCCTTTTGACGGTGTAATTATGTCGCGTACCACTGATATTGGTCGTTTAATCAACGCTGGCAATGGCACAGTGCCGCTGTTTCGTTTGGTACAATCCGATCCTTTGCGTGTGTATGTGCAAGTGCC
>CAJCIZ010000028.1 GCA_903970525.1 Myxococcales bacterium
GCCTCAATTGAAATATTAAGGCTGATAGGGTATTGCTTAGACGGTGTTTATGTCACGCAGGGTTGCCGAAAACTCACGCCATCTGAGAGCATATGTTTCAAGCGCCTTGTCTGCCGATTCGGTCGTAGCGACAATCAAGAAGTCACCATCGTCACAACGTAACCCAGCAAGACTAAATTTCAATCCAAAGACTCTTCGTTTTCCTTCCAATATGCGGCTTTCACCTTTTTTTAAACCTGTAAATAATTGCCACGCATTTACTAATCTACCTTGCTTGTTACTAACTAAATAATTCCATTTTATCCGTATAAAAAAGGGGATTTTTTGCTTTACGAGATATTTGAACCATCGTTTTCCGACAAACTCACGATCAGCCAAAATACCAGCAATAACTTGTTGTCCGAAGCACGACACAAATCGTTTAATAAGACAAATCCGTTCCTTACAATTCGAATTTCCTTTCTTGTCTAGTAGTGTCCACATGAGAGGAACAGCAACTCTTTTATATACAACGGCTAATACGAGAAAATTAATTTTAAAACACCCAAATTCCCAATTTGTTCTGTCTAGCGTCAAATACCATTGGCCGCTTGAAAATCCAAACAAGCTGAAAATAAATTTTGCCAGCATGTCGCCATCAAGATCAAAGCACCGGAAAAATCGTTTGATGCGCATGTACGCTGACTCTAGATTGGCATCAGTCAAAAATACTTGCGCCCACTCAGTTAATTTCACCGTTTTAACGGTGAGTAATGCCACAATCATTTTTGCAAAACAGTCGATTCTGCACTTGTTCCAAGAAAGATGTTGCTTTAAGCTTTTGCTCAACTCGCTGGTGATATCCATATAACCTTCTCATGTCGTCGGAAAACACGAGATTCTAGGTTTTTTGTTTAAAATCAGCGAGTTATTTCTTCATCCCCACATTTTTGTACCGTACAGAGAACGTTTTATCAACTTGCATGTTATAGCAAATATGCTATAATCGTGTTATGACATGAGAAATAACTTATTACAACAGTGATTTGGAGGAAGATATATTAAATCTTCCTGATTCACTATTAGCTCGGTATATCCGGCTAACTGAATTAATGCAGTCTAATGGTGCAGACCTTGGAATGCCCCATACAGAAGCTCTAGGAAAAGGTTTGTTTGAGCTGCGTCTAAAAGGTAAGGAGGGGATTGCGAGAGTGTTTTATTGCACGATGGTTGGTAAGAAAATTCATATGCTGCATTGCTTCATTAAGAAGACACAGAAAACCCCACCAAAAGAATTGAAGTTAGCAAGAAAGCGAATGACGGAGGTGAAAAATGTCTAAATATTCACACGAACAATTAGTAAAAACTGCATTACGCAAACCTGGCGTGAAAAAAGAATATGATGCTATGGATGAAGAATTTAGACTTCTTGATGAGATGTTAAAAGCTCGGTTAAAAGCAGGAAAAACACAAGGTGCTGTTGCTAAGATAATGAAAACCACGACTTCTGTTGTTGGGCGCTTAGAAACAGGAGGAGGGCAGCATAAACATTCTCCAACCATAGAAACATTGCGTAGATATGCTCGCGCTGTGGATTGTGAGTTAGAGATTAAGCTGCACGCTAAATCTGGTAGTGGAAAGAATAAGAAAGTCGAGGTGTAGGACAGCGTATAATATACTGTATTCATTTTCCGATACGTGAGTATTTATGATCACAGGTCGAGAAGAAAAAATATCAAACTCAGACTACCATATGAAAATTTATACATGGGGTGGGAAAGTTGGCCATGCCAGCTTAGAGATTAACGCTGAAAAAGGAAATGATTATTTAAGTTACTGGCCATTAGGGCGATCAATGGGGGATACGGTTCCTAGGCCAGTAAGATTACAGACTTATAGTCAAGATTGTAAGGCAGAGCAAAGAGAGACAGATTATGCACCTAGGGAGGCCGAAGGTGTATATCAAATTGCTCTCACAAAAGAACAAGCTAATGACATCTTTGCATCGATTCAAGATATTAGAAAAAAAGTAAATAAAAATGAGTTGAAGTATACTCTGTTCAACCAAGCTAACAGCGAAGAAGGAAAGCAAAACGAAAATTATAATTGCAGTGGTATGGTGCAAGATGTTCTTGCTAAGACCGTTAAGTTAGATTGTGGTGACCCTGTGCTATCACATCCATTGGTATTAGCAGGCCAGGTTCTTGAAATGCCAAATGTTAAAGTTTTAAAGCATAGCACAAAAGACTTAGGATTCGAGCTGCCGGAAGGGTTGGTTGAATCAGTTCAACCAACAGATATACAAATACTTCGTCCTTCGATGTTATAAAATTGAAGGTATATTTTTTAAGGGGGTTAATATGTTCAGTAAGAATTTTTTAAGAAAGCAAAAACATCCTTTAGAAGCTATTGATGCAATGTATGATTTAGCGGAAGAATTAATGAATGAAGATGATGAGATGAGCTTAATAGCTGCATATAAGATTTTATCTAAGTTACAAGAAGTTTATCCAGATAAAGGCTTTAAAGGAGCTTTAGGCGTAACATTAGATAAGCTAGATAAGCTCGGCTTGTACCAAAAAATTATGGATTACGAAAAAGACCGAGATGAAAAGAAGCAGTCGAAAACCAATTTTCCATCTAAATTGTAATAGTGCTTATAAGAATTTTTCTCCCGCATGATTTTCAAATAGCTTGGACTCGCGCACATAGCCAATAATTGTTTCAGGTTTTTTATGCCGTGATACTTCCATTAATTTAAAGAGATCAGCGCCAGCTCTGGCGCCAGACGTAATAAAGCCCGCGCGAAGACTGTGTCCGCTAAAATCCTCTGCTGTGAGACCGGCTTTATTGGCATAGTGCTTTACAATGTTAGCGACGCTACGATCCGTAAGACCTCTGGGTTGTATCTGGCCGCCTTTTTTGATTGGACGAAATAAGTGACCTTCCTTAATATTTGCTGCATTGAGCCATGCATAAAGAGTATCTACAACACGGAAGCGGGTGCCGTTGATGATGGCAATTACCTGGCCTTTTCCTTCTTGGTCGGTCTTGGATTTTCGAATAGTAATCTTTATACCTTCTGAGGTGCGCTCAATATCATTAATCGTTAAGGCCACTAATTCAGACCGTCTAAATGCTCCAGCAAAGCCTAGCAACAATAATGCCTTATCGCGCAATCCTGTAATTGTCTCAGAGCAGCCTGCAATCATTCGCTCTACGCGTTCTGCGGTGGCGGGCGCTTTCTTACCCTGAGCAGCGCCTTTTTCGCGCTTAATGCCCTTTAAAACGGCTTTAATACCTTTGTGTTGGGTGGGGTTGGGGTGGCCTTGTGTTTCATGAGCCGTGCGAATGGCTGCTAATCGCCTAATGAGCGTTGAGGGTTTTATACCCTGGACAGCTTGAGCAGCGAGAAATCGAGCCAAAGTGTTTGGGGTCGCTGGCAATGCAATTAGCCCTAATGAGCTACACCACTGAGAAAATGTGCGGAAGTCGCTAGCGTAAAGTTTGCGAGTACTAAAAGAAAGTGATTGTTGTATGTAAGCTTTTGCTAGGTTATCTAAGTTGGCCTGGGTAGTTAGCTGATGCTCGGTAGCGGTTTCAATCGCAAGGTTGTTACCCTCTGTCGTCTCTTTCTTTTCTGATGTCAGAAGGTCAACGGCTGTGATCGTGTCACTAGATAATATTCTTGGAGAATGCTCTAGTGGTGCAAGGCGTGGTGATGATGGTTTTGAGCTGAACGCCATGAACCGAAGAGCGCATTACTTTACAAAATCATAAATGAATATTATCCAATATACCTGTCACATCTAGCTGATGATGGACGCAAGCTGCTGCCATACATTACTGTGTAATATTTTGCAACTGCCCATTATTTTGATGCTTCGGTATTGAGGCCCCCGCCATCGAGTGGCAGATATAGAGAACCTGACACACAAAATCAGCTTACGAATAGCGCGTTATCTAGAACGCTCAGGTCTGATTGAGCGTGATTCGGAGAATAGTTATTTAGCCGCAGGTGACGTGGATAATAACGAAATGAATGACCATCAAGTGTATTCGATAAATTATCGCGTATCGATTGGTCCTCAAAAAGGCAAGAAAGTTTTTTTGTTGCAAACATTACTTCCGATAGTTGATGCGTCGAAATCCCTAGATTTGCTAGGAAAAGTTGCGGGGTTTTCATTGCATGCAGGTGTGTCAGCCAAAGCGGGTGAGCGTGCCAAGTTAGAGCGCTTGTGCCGCTACGTTGCAAGGCCGCCTGTTTCTTCGCGTCGGCTGTCGTTAACGCAAGCAGGAAATATTTGCTACGAGTTGAAAACACCTTACCGTAGTGGCACTACGCACGTGATTTTTGACCCTCTGGATTTTATTTCTAAACTGGCAGCTTTAATTCCAGCTCCTCGGGTGAATTTGACAAGATTTCACGGCGTATTTGCGCCTAATAGCGAATATAGAGCAAGTATCGTAAAACAATCGAGCGATAAAAAGTCGACAGATGAAGAAGTAAAAACAGAAGGCGAAAAACGTGCTGCTATGACATGGGCGGCACGTTTAAAGCGCGTGTTCAATATTGATATTCAGGTTTGCGAGGCGTGTAAAGGTAGAGCTAAGGTTATCGCCTGTATCGATGATCCGGTAGTTATAGATCAGATACTCACGCATTTGCGAGTCACTAAAAGCAATCAAGTCATGCTGCCTGTTAGTCGAGCACCACCGGTGAATCTAGCACGCTGATCCCAAAGAGAATCCATTTTTTTTTGCTCAAGTCCAGGGTAGGGATG
>CAJCIZ010000029.1 GCA_903970525.1 Myxococcales bacterium
TGGAGGGAGGGTCGGGTGGGATGATGATTCTCTTGTTTTTGTTCTCTTCTTCTCCGCGTAATTCACGGTATGAGAAGGCTTCCTCTTCATCATCGGGGACAGTGTATTTTCGCGTGCAAGAAAATTTTTGAGTGAGTGCGAGAAAGTGTTCATATAAAGTATCTGTTTGCACAATCCCATCTCGCCAAGTGACGCCCCAACTTAACATCGAAATAACACTCGCGTGTAAAGAAAACGGCAAGCTTGTTTCAGGCGTGGTTAATAAATTAGTTGTGAGTGAGCGTTGTGGATAAGCAACGAGAATAGATGATCCTGCAGAGAGTAAGAAAGCTATGCATTCTGTGAGTTTGGGTAGTTGACGGGCGATGAGTCGTTCATAAATATTTTCTAATACGGTGCTGATCGCTTGAATCAATTTTTTCCCAGAAAAACAACTGTCGCTAAATCCTTTTTGTGAACTGAGGCCTAGTAAAGTATATTGCAAAGTGTCAGATGTTACAGAAAATAGATCGCTATCTTTCACAGACGCGTAAGCTTCAATAATTATTTCTGCGCTACCAGTCAACACAAAAAAATAACCGAGACGCGCAAGCAGAGAGATATAGCGATGCGAATATTGTGTTTTCTTGTGCGCTAAAAAATGTCTGATTTCTTTGTAGCTTTCAATCCCTTCGGTAAAAATCGTGACAATTGCAACACAGATACCAATGAAAACAGAAAAATATTGCCAGATTTTTTCTTGTATCTCTTGAGAAAAATTATAATCTTTAGGAATATGGTTAACGAAATAATAAGCGCCAAAGAAATCTAATCCTGTGGCTATAAAAATAGTGAGACTTGCTAATAAAGCAGCAAGCATTTCTCTGCAATAATTGAGCGTAGGCCAATCATCCGGAAAGGTTTTTGTGATGGCAGGGAATCCTGCTGCAAGAATGCGTGTGTTGAGCGCTACTAATTGCTGTTGTGTGAGCTTGGCTTTGAGGGATTTAGAATGTTGAGCGTTCAGCGGATAGGTGAGGTAAACATACAAATTTAACTCGTTTAAAATATTTTTCAATGGCACGGAATAAAAAACAATATTTTTCTGTTGCGCGGCATCAAATTGAAATAAGGCGGGCGGTGATTGCGTGAGAACGAAAGTATTTCTTAAATTATTCGCATTCTCAGGACATTTGTTCATTAATAAAAAATCATAGCGTTCGTGATAACTCGCTAATCTTTTTACGATCTCGATTGTTTCATTAATATTTTTTACAGTTTCTCTGCCGCTCAAAGCCATAGCTTGTGCAAAAGCAAATAAGCTGACGCCAGAGAGCATGCTAATCGCCATGACAGAATGTGCATCGCGTTCTTCATCTTCATTCATATCGCGCACTGCCATGGCAGCAACGGCGGTTTCTAGAATGGCATTGACTAGCGGTGCGCCCCATTTTAGTGCGGTGAGTATCGTTTGGCGCCAGGTTTGTGGTGTTTCGTGTCTTGCGAACATAGTGAATCCTTAATGAAAATGGTTAGTTTGGGGCGTGCGGAAATGATGGGTGAGCGCGTGGGATGAGGTTTGTTGCTTTGAACAGAAGTTTTGCGATAAGCTAGAGGCGTATTCTATAGAATTTGTTTTTGAAAATGCAATGGTTTTTTTTAAGGATATCACTTGAGTCATTTTCAATTTGTTTTTTTAAGTGCTGTGTTAGTGTTCTTGGTTTTTCTGTCAGGATTTTTTTCTATGGCAGAAACAGCACTCATGACACTGAATCGTTATCGCTTGCGACATCACGCGCGTTTGAAACGGCGCAATGCTCTTCTTATTCTGAAATTGCTCAAACGTCCTGATCGTTTGTTGGGTATGCTTTTAATTGGGAATACGTTGGCGACAATTGTTGCCTCTGCCTTGGCAACCTTTCTGGCGATACATTTATTTGGAGACACGGGTGTTGTTGTGACGACAATTTTTTTAACGGTTGTCATCTTAATTTTTTCTGAAGTGGCACCTAAAACAGTCGCGGCACTCTATTCGGATAAAGTGTCACGCGTGGTTGCCTATCCGGTTTATCTTTCATTAATTTTATTTTATCCCTTGGTGTGGTTTATCAATGTCATTGTGAATGGCTTGCTAAGCTTGCTGCACATTAAAGTGGGTAGTCGGGCGCATGAACCATTGAGTCGAGAAGAATTACGCAGTGTAGTCTATGACACAGCAGGCAAAATGTCCCGGCAGTATCAAAGTATGTTATTAGGTATTTTGGATTTAAATAAAGCCTTGGTCGATGATGTCATGATTCCGCATCATGAAATTGTTGGAATTGATATGGAATTGCCGTGGGAAATGATTCAGCAACAATTAGCAATGAGTCCGCATGATTGGTTGCCAGTCTATCGTGAAGATGTGAATCAAATCTTAGGGATTTTGCATGTGCGAGATTTAGCGTCGATTTATGTGGAAGGCAAGCCGTTAAACAAAGATATTTTATTGCAAAGTTTGAAAGAGCCTTATTTTGTACCACAAGGCACGCCGCTGAATATTCAGTTATTAAATTTCCAAAAACAACGTAAACGTATCGCATTGATTGTGGATGAGTATGGCGAAATGTGTGGCTTATTGGCGGTTGAAGATATTTTGGAAGAAATTGTCGGAGAGTTTACTACGTCAGTGTCTTCATCCACTAAAGTAGACCCGCAATCAGATGGCAGTTATTTAGTTGATGGCGCTATCACATTGCGAGATTTAAATCGGGCGACCCAATGGCAATTTCCTACGCGTGGGCCAAGGACTTTGAATGGTTTGATCGTGGAATATTTGGAAGCTCTCCCGCATACAGGAACTTGTGTGCGCATCGCGGGATATCCGATAGAGATTATGCAAGTGAATGAGAACCGTGTGATTGTCGCGAGAATTTTTCCTAAGCCGGCAGAAGCCGCGATTGAATAATTATTTGATTATTAACGCTGCCACCACATTCCTGTCTTCTGAAGTTAATGCATTAAATGTTCTACATGCCGCGCTAGTATTCATAATTTCCACGCCTATCCCTTGATTTATCAGTTCTCCATAGAGCGCCAGCGGTGGAAAGGATAATGTTTCTCCAGTGCCTATCAGTAAGATAGCCGGTTGAAGAGATAAAATAATCTTCAGGTCTTCTGCGGTCAGTTCTAGGAATGATTGGGGTCGCCAATCGGGAATTAATTGCGTCGCGGAGACTATAATGCTTTGCGTATGAGTCGTCTCATTGACTTGAATAAAACCAGGTTTATAGCCCCGTATTTGAAACTTTGCACTGTTATCGTCCAACGTGAGCGACATAAGTTCTCCAAGAGCAATTGACAGTCTGTCTGACCGTGATATCGTACCATACCAAAATGCAGAATTGAAAAGGAGCGCAAAAATGAATGAAATCCAAAGAAATCGCTTTGTTTTGCCTTTTAAGAGTGTGGCAGTTGCCTTAATTTTCAGTGTGATTCTTGGGCCAGTGGGATTGTTATATTCTTCTACCCTGGGTGGAACTATTTTGATCGTTCTCTGCTTTATTTCTATTAGCTGTAAATTTGTGGTGGCGGCCCTGATTTTTTGGTTGGCATCTTGTGTGTGGAGTGTGATGGCAGTGAATCGCTATAATCGAAATATTCTCAGACATTTCTAAGGCTTGTGTTGTAAAAGGGATTTTGTTCCATGCAAAAAAAAATCATCAAACGTCAGAGCGTGGAAACAGATGCATTTATTGCGCAGGGCATACATCCTCTATTGCAGAAAATATATTCCCATCGTGGTGTGAAATCTCAAGAAGAACTTGAGAAAGGTCTTGAGCGATTATTGCCTTATCATGATTTGTTAGGGATTGATCAAGCGGCGTTATTGTTAAGAGACAGTATCAAGCGCCAAGAAAAAATTCTGATTGTTGGGGATTTCGATGCGGATGGTGCGACGAGTACAGCGCTTGCTGTGCGCGCTTTGCGTGGCTTTGGTGCGAAGCATGTTTCATTTTTAGTGCCGAACCGATTTACCTTAGGCTATGGATTAACGCCAGAATTAGTCGCTATTGCTAAAGATTTATCGCCTGCTGTGATTATTACAGTCGATAATGGCATTGCAAATAATGCCGGGGTTGATGCATCTAAAGCGCTAGGCATCAAGGTTGTCGTGACAGATCATCACTTGCCAGGTCCTGAGCTGCCCAATGCAGATGTCATAGTTAATCCAAATCAACCACATGATACATTTCTCAGTAAAAATATCGCCGGTGTAGGCGTAATTTTTTATGTCATGCTTGCTTTGCGACGTGCGCTCAGTGATGACGGATGGTTTGTGCAGCAAAATATGCCTGAGCCTAAGCTTTCTAAATTATTAGATTTAGTTGCGCTTGGGACTGTCGCCGATGTGGTGGCGTTAGATCAAAATAATCGTATTCTTGTGCATCAAGGATTGGGTCGCATTCGCGCGGGACAATGTATTCCAGGCATTACCGCCTTATTAGAAATTGCCGGTCGCAATCAAGCGCGTTTAGTCAGTACCGATTTGGGATTTGCTGTCGCGCCACGTTTAAATGCAGTCGGGCGCTTAGAAGATATGTCATTTGGCATAGAGTGTTTGTTGTGTGATGACATGACAAAAGCGCGCGAAATGGCGGCAGTGATGAATCAATTGAATGATGATCGTCGTGCCATAGAACAAGATATGCAAGAGCAAGCGCTGAGTATTTTAAAAAAACTTCAAGCCTCAAAAGAAACCGAGGTGCCTAAAGGCATTTGCTTGTTTGATGAAGAATGGCATCAAGGTGTGGTAGGGATTGTCGCTTCACGCATTAAAGATCGTTTTCATCGTCCTGTGATTGCTTTTGCGTTGACGCAAGAAGGTGAGTTAAAAGGATCGGGGCGTTCGATCTCAGGATTGCATATCCGCGATATTTTAGCTGAGATTGTCGCGCAGCAGCCTGGTCTTATTTCAAAATTTGGTGGGCACGCGATGGCGGCGGGTTTAACCATACCGCGTGCTGCTTATGAGAATTTTTCAAAAGCATTTGATCAAGCGGTCTCGCGTCATTTGACCGAGGCGCAGTTGCATAATTGTTTGGTCAGTGATGGTGAGCTTCAGTCAACTGACATCACACTGGAAGTAGCAGAAGTGTTGCGTGAAGCCGGCCCTTGGGGGCAAGCGTTTCCTGAGCCTTTGTTTGATGGTGTGTTTGCAGTGTTAGAGCAGCGGCTTGTCGGGAATAAGCATTTGAAAATGGTCTTGGGTTGGGGCGAGTTAGTGATTGATGCGATTGCTTTTAACATAGATATCAATGTCTGGCCTAACCACCGCTGCAAAGAAGTTTATATTGCCTATCGCATGGATGTGAATGAATTTCGTGGTAAGCGTAGTGTGCAGTTGATTGTTGAGCATTTGGATCTTCATAAATAATTCTTCACATAGCGTTTGAGTTTGTGTATTCTTTGCGTTTGTTACATCTCGTTTCATTCTGAGCGAGACCTTTTGTTATCCAAGATTATTCCTTTATCCTAAAACTTACGCTGCGCCAGATCGCGGGCAAATCATTTGTTCCAGGAGGACACTGCAATGAAATCATTGAATGAGAAAGAGATAGAAGTGATTCGTTATATCGCCATGGGTTGTACGGCAAAAGAAATCGGGAAATATATGGGCTTAGAGTTTAGAACCATAGAAGTCTATGTCGGTAAGTTGAAAAGAAAGCTTGCGGCAAGGAATATTGCGCATGCTATTTATCTGGCGAGCCAGTACGATATTTTGAATTGATGCCTCTTGTAGGATATGTATTTCTACAATATTGTTTTTTTGAAAAAGAATGGAGATAATGTCGTTCTCACCCGCAAACTCCCTGCTTCAACTTTCCCTCACTGTATGTCTAGCCTTTCTCTAGTTTTCCAATGAATCATTTATTCTTTCTTTCAAAAAATTTAAGGGGTTACTATGAAAAACGAACGTATTTTATCTTTCAATATGTCGCAACAATTAACGGACGATGATTTAGAAGGTGTCTCTGCTGCGGGTTTTAGCTCGCACTTTACCGGCAATGGAACTTATCAAAAAGGTTCTGGATGGGATGGCAGTATTGATGTCTCAATTGATCCCTAGTCTATCTACAAAGCATAACTCCTCTCGCAGGGAGTTATGCCTACCCTATGAGAGAGTGTGAGCATGGTAAAAGTTTTAATTCCTACAAAGCCTGATGATGGGCATGCGGTTTATGTGAAGCTGGCTTTAGAAAAGAAAGGTCATACCGCAGTGCTTTGGTATACGTCGGATTATCCAACGCTGCAAACGCATTCGTTTGAAGTGATAAAAGACCAAATCAGCTGGCAGGCGAAAGGCACAGATTTTGATATCAACAATGATTCATTTGATGTTGTGTGGCTGCGCAGGCCCAGTAAGCCGGTGTTATCAGATGATATTCATGTGGAAGATAGAGAAAATGCTAAGAATGAAAACACAGAATTATTTAAAACATTTTGGCAAGTGATCGCGCCAGAAGCCTTTTGGGTGAACCCCTTTCGTGCGGTGCAAACAGTCAGTTGCAAATTGCTGCAATTAAAAGTGGCAAGACAAGTGGGGTTTCAGATTCCAGAAACGCTGATTTCTAATAATCCTGCGCACATTACAGCGTTTATGAAAAAATATAGCGCCGGAGAAGTGATTTATAAAACGCTTTATCCAATGATTTGGGTCAGCCAAGATGAAATGCGCTTAGTGTATACGAAATCGATTACCTTAGATAACTTACCCTCTCATTCCATGTTGCAAAACACCCCGGGAATATTCCAAAAACGCATACCAAAAGCTTACGAGCTAAGAGTCACCTATATGGGAAATTGTGCAGTGACAGTCAAGTTGCGTTCTCAAGAACATCCTCGGGGTCTTCTAGATTGGCGTTATATTCCTTCCAATGAATTAGTGGTGGAAGAATATGAGTTGCCGCCGGAGATAGATACCAAGTGTAAAGCCCTCATGAAAGCATTTGGTATCGTATTCGGATGTTTTGATTTTATCGTAACGCCTGATAAGGAATATTATTTCCTAGAAGTGAATGAGCAAGGTCAATTTTTATGGATAGAAGATGTGAATCCACGCATTAAGCTATTAGATGCTTTTACAGATTTCTTAATCAGTGGTTCGTCGAATTTTCAATGGCGAGAAACGCCTCAGTCAGTGTCAGTTAAGCATTTTTTGAATCAGATGATAGAGAGAAAGATCACTGCAGAAAAAGACCATTGTAAGCCTGCTAGTTTATTTTAATGTTTGATCAAGGATAGATAACGATGAATTTAAGTTTAACGTTGAAAATAGCCGTATTGATATCAATTTTTTTATGTATCAAAGTGCATGCAGAAGAGTTATCACCGCCAATGGTGATAGATCTCTATCGATCAAAACAAATCACAGTGCAAGATATCACGACTCAGTTGGGTCCCGAGTTACAGCAATTTGCTAAAGCCATGCCTAATCCAGCGCAGCTAGGTGAGCAGCAAGATGGCCATGAGATGGTTGAATGGTTAATGAAAATTACCCAAGGCATCAATAAAATGGGTCGGTTCTCTTATGTGAGTGTGTCACCGATTTTTTATCCGGGTGATAAACATATCTATATGACAATTGATGTAGTCGATAAAGAAGATAAAGCAAGAATGCTGTCTTATTTGCCCAAGCCTACAGGTAGTTATCATGACCCGGATCAATTAATCAAAAATTGGATGGAATATGAAAAACTGGGGTTCTCTATCGGATTTAAAGAAGGTATCGCCTATAAAACATGTCCAGCGTATCACTGTATTTTTGGTTTTGATCAGCCTGAGTTGCAAAAATATAAAGGTATCTTTAATACACTAGTTCCCAGAGATCAAAATCAATTAACGACAATTTTGAGAAAAGACAAAGATGAAAATAAGCGTGCTGCAGCGGCATTTCTATTGGCGCATATGAAAGATGGGCATGCTTTGATTAGAATCTTAACGCCTGCGATGCGAGACTCAAGTTCCGCAGTCAGAAATAATGTCATGCGTGTCTTGGCAGCAACGTTAGAGAAAGTCAAAGAGTCAGGCATTCCTATTGAAGAAGTGTTGAGAGAAGCGGATGCGCCTAATTTGACTGACAGAAATAAAGCACTCTATATGATGACAGCTTTAGTTGATCAACCGCAATACTCTGATTATATCGCAGAGCATTCGGGCGATCTATTAATGGCGGAATTAAAAATGACTCAGCCTAATGTGCATTCTCTAGCTTATGATATTCTGACTAAAATAAGCGGATTGAAGCTAGGAGAGCGTAATTATACCGCTTGGGAAAAATGGCTAAAAGAACATAACTATGCAAGAAAATGAATTATCCGCTAAAACGTTATTTAGAGAAAATGCGATCAACAGTTTAAACAATGTCAGTGAAGAAATTCAAGCGTGTTTAAAAATAGTGAACGTCACATCGGCTGGATTGATATTTGCTTTGATTTTAGCTTTATTGGCAGTTGTCGTCTGGGGTGTATGGGGAAAAGTATCCATCACCATTCCCGGGAGTGGAATTATACTAGCGGCTGAAGATTTGCAGCGCTCAGAAAATAGGCTGGCAGACAGCTTAAAAGACCGCAAAGAAAAAATGCTTTTCTTGGAGCATCTTTATGCGAAAAAAATTAAATTATATCAAAAGCATTATTTAACAATCGTCGATTTAGAAAAAGCGAAAGAAGAGTATCAGGCGGCAAAAGAAGACTTAGCGAATGTGACAAAAGGGAATTACCTTAATATCAGCAAGCCGGTTTTTGTGAATAAGCCTACCTCAAGACATGCTGATTTAGAGGCATTAGTTTTTATCAGCCATGACGAGGGCAAAAAAGTGGCTGTTGGCATGATGGTTTATCTCTTACCGAGTACATTATCCTTGTTTCAGTATGGATATATCATGGGGGAGGTGATTAATGTGTCTGAATATCCTGCCTCAAAAGAGTCTGTTTACTCTTATCTAGGAAATATGAATTTAGTCGATGAGTTTTTCATGACAGGAGTTCCCTATCTGGTAAAAATCAAATTGATTAAAAACATCATGAATAAAAGTGGTCTTGAGTGGACAAGCAAACTAGGTTCGCCTTTTCAAATTGAACCGGGTGCGACGTTGACAGCCAATATCATCAGCAAAAACTGTTCTCCTCTGCAATTACTCATTCAGCAATGCCAATAGGTTAAGTTCAATGCGTTTAATCAATAAATTACTGGGGTCATTGCGTCCCTATAATGGGATCAAGACACCTACAATATTTCAATTATCTGACACCGAGTGTGGGATTGCTGCGTTGGCTATGATTTTTTCATACTACAAAGTCCATGTGTCACTTGAGGTATTGCGCGATCAGTGCGGGGCATCGCGCGATGGATGTCGTGCGACTACTTTAATCGCTGTTGCGAAGCAATATGGATTTGACACGGCAGCCTATCGTGTCGATTGGGATGAAATTGCCGCATTACGTTGTCCTGTGATTGCGTATTGGAATTTTAAGCATTATGTCGTCATCCATGGTGTAGGGAATGACAAAGTATTCATTAATGACCCTGCGATGGGGGCGATGACAGTAAGTGTCGAAGAATTTGATAAATTATTCACGGGAATCATTATTGTCATTTTGCCGACAGAACAAACCCCCGTTATTAAAAAAAAACCTGTTTTGAGAAGAATGGTGAGGCAATGGTTATTATTATTTTATAGGGAATTATTTTTAATCTTTCTTTGTGCACTGTTGGCTATGGTAAGTCCGCTATTATTGTCAGCACTCTCAACAGTTTTTATTGATCAAAGTGTCATTGCGCATCATATGTCATGGATTCCTTATCTCATAGTATTTTCATTGTTATTTTCAATGATATTGTTTGCTTCATCCGTGATGCAGCGCTGGGCGCAATTTGTATTTTGTACGAAAGCAAGCGTAGTCAAATCTGCTGAAATCATTGCACATGTTCTACAATTGCCGTTGATATTCCATGCGCTCAGGCAAAAAAGTGAAATGATTACTTTGCTGAGCAGGGTAGAGTTTATTGTAAACTCACTATTGAAGAATATGACAAGCTTCTTGCTTTCTCTGTTGGCAGTTATTTTATGTCTTATTGTGATGGTTAAAATCAACCGCCATTTAACCTATCTGTCAGTTATGATCAACTGCATTTCTTGTGTCATTTTTTATGGTATTTCTAAATTCAATCTATCAGTTGAGAAATCCATATTAAGTAGTTTAGGAAAAACTTACGCGCATTCACTTTCTGTCTTGAGAAATCTTGAAACGATAAAAGCATGTTCGTTAGAAATGAGTGTCATAAAAAAATGGCATAGCTTATTCAGACAGAAAATCAGCCTGCAAGATAAGTCAAATACGTTATCAGCAGCGATCAATGTATTAAACCAATTTACGCAATCTATTTCGATGTTGGCAGTCATAGGATTGGGCGGGATCGAGGTTGCGCGAGGCATATTGTCGATTGGTTACTTGATGGCATTTTATGGCTTGCATAGTCTCTTCTGCCAT